>NZ_SOGU01000058.1:0-22822 GCF_004403275.1 Cryobacterium sp. TMT4-10 | reverse complement strand
TGCGGCTTTCCGCACCTGTGGGGTACGTTTGAATACATTACGGTCCCCCGGCGGGCCCGTCAAAACCAGTGCAACCCCGGGCGTGTCACGCCCCGCGGCCGGCGGCTTGATCAGTAGCGGTACTGGTCCACCTTGTAGGGTCCCTCGATCGGAACGCCGATATACGCGGACTGCTCCGGGGTAAGAACGGTGAGCTCCACGCCCAGGGCGTCGAGGTGCAGCCGAGCCACCTTTTCGTCGAGGTGCTTCGGCAGGACATACACGCCGACCGGGTACTTCTCCCGGTAGCAATGCAGCTCGATCTGGGCCAGGACCTGGTTGGTGAACGAATTGCTCATCACGAACGACGGATGCCCGGTGGCGTTGCCCAGGTTCATCAGTCGCCCCTCGGACAGCACGAGCACGCTGCGGCCGCTCGGCAGCCGCCATTCGTCGACCTGCGGCTTGATTTCGATCCGGACCGTACCGTCGAGGGACTCCAGCGCGGCCATGTCGATCTCATTGTCGAAGTGGCCGACGTTCGCGATGATCGCGAGGTGCTTCATCCGGAGCATGTGCTCGGTCGTGATGACGTTGAAGTTGCCGGTGCCGCTGACGAAGATGTCGATCTGCGGGGCGACGGATTCGATCCGGGCCACCTGGAAGCCGTCCATCGCGGCCTGCAGGGCGTTGATCGGGTCAATTTCGCTCACGATCACCCGCGCGCCCTGGCCGCGGAGGGCCTCGGCGGCTCCCTTGCCCACGTCGCCATAGCCGGCCACGAAGACCACCTTGCCGCCGATCAGCACATCGGTGGCGCGGTTGAGCCCGTCCGGCAGCGAGTGACGGATGCCGTACTTGTTGTCGAACTTCGACTTGGTGACCGAGTCGTTAACGTTGATCGCCGGGAACAGGAGCTGACCCGCGGCAGCGCGTTCGTAGAGCCGGTGCACTCCGGTGGTGGTCTCTTCGGTGACCCCGGTGAGGGCCTCGGCGATGCGGGTCCACCGGTCGGACGAGGTCTCGAGGGAGCGGCGCAGGGCGGCGAGGACGACCCCGTATTCGTGGCTGTCGGCATCCGTCGTAACCGGCACGACGCCGGCCAGTTCGAACTCGCGGCCCTTGTGCACCAGCATTGTGGCGTCACCACCGTCGTCGAGGATCAGGTTCGGCCCTGACCAGGCCTCTCCCGCGGCGGCGGCTTCGGCGCTCCAGTCGAAGATCTGCTCGGTGCACCACCAGTATTCCTCGAGCGATTCGCCCTTCCACGCGAACACGGGCACACCGGCCGGCGACTCCGGCGTGCCGGTTGGGCCCACCGCGATGGCGGCGGCCGCGTCGTCCTGGGTGGAGAAGATGTTGCAGCTGGCCCAGCGCACCTGTGCGCCGAGGGCCACGAGGGTCTCGATCAGGACGGCGGTCTGCACCGTCATGTGCAGCGACCCCGCAATGCGGGCTCCGGCGAGGGGCTGCGACTCCGCGAATTCGGCGCGCAGGGCCATCAGCCCCGGCATCTCGTTCTCGGCGAGACGCAGCTGGTGCCGCCCGGCCTCGGCGAGCGAGACGTCAGCGATCTTGAAGGCGGACACTGTGGACGATGAAGGCGACACGGCAGTCATGCCACCATCATGCCATTACCCGCCTGCGGAATGCCGCTGACCAATTCGACGGAGATTTTGCGCCCCGGAGGGCAAAAACCAGCAAAACAGGCTGATTTCGGCAGAATCTCCGTCGAATTCGTTCGGGCGGGCGGGGAGTGCAGGACGGGTGGGCGGGGGCTAGACCGGCTGGGCGACCTCGTCGCGCTCCGGAGCGCCGGCCGGGTCGGCGGCGGGGAGCTTGGAGGCGGGTGCGCCGGTGTGCGGCTTGCCCTTGTCCGCGCGGTACTTCCACAGGCCGATGCCGACCACGACGGCCGCCAGGGCCAGGCTCATCAGGAGTTCCATCCGGGTGCGTTCCAGAATCGCCATTCCCACCAGGAGGGCGACGATGCTGCCGATCGCGAACCAGGTGAGGTAGGGGAATGCCCACATCTTCAGGGACAGGCGGCTGGCCGCCTCCGCCCCCATGCGTCGGCGCAGGACGAGCTGCGAGACCGCGATGACGAGCCAGACCAGCAGTGCGATGGCGCCGGAGGTGTTCACCAGGTAGAGGAAGACGGTATCGGGGGCGAGGTAGTTGAGGCCCACCGTGATGAACCCGACGAGGGTCGAAGCCAGCACCGCGCCGCGCGGCACGCCGCTGACGGACACGCGCGACCACGACTTGGGCGCGTCGCCGCGGGCGGAAAGCGAGAAGATCATGCGGCTGGCGGTGTAGAGGCCCGAGTTGAGGCAGGACAGAACGCTGGTCAGCACGATGATGTCCATGATCGTTCCGGCCCCGGGGATTCCGTAGAGCTCGATCACGGCGACGTAGGGGCTCTTGGCGACGGAGGCGCTGTCCCACGGGATGAGGGTCACGACGACCGCGATGGAGCCGATGTAGAAGACGAGGATGCGCCAGACCGTCGACTTCACGGCCTTCTTGACGGCGTCAACGGGGTTCTCGGACTCGCCGGCGGCGATCGTGGCGATTTCGGCTCCGAAGAACGAGAACACGACCACGAGCACTCCGCCGAGGACGGCGCCGCTACCGCTGGGGAAGAACCCGCCGCGGCCGGTGAGGTTGCTCAGTCCGGGCGCCTCCACCCCGGGCATCAGGCCGACGATGGCGACGACGCCGAGCACGAGGAAGACGGCGATGGCCGCCACCTTGATCGAGGCGAACCAGAACTCGAATTCGCCGAACATCTTGACCGAGGCCACGTTGGTGAGGGTGAGCAGGACCATCAGCAGCAGAGCCCAGACCCACTGGTCGATTTCCGGGACCCACCGGTGCACGATCGCGGCTCCGGCCGTGGCCTCGATGCCGAGCACGATGATCCAGAACCAGGCGTAGAGCCAGCCGATGCTGAGCCCGGCCCAGCGACCGAGGGCCTTGTCGGCGTAGCTGGAGAAGGATCCGGTCTCGGGGTGGGCTGCGGCCATCTCGCCGAGCATCCGCATCACCAGGATCACGACGAAGCCGGCGGCGGCGTAGGCCACCAGGATGCCCGGTCCCGCCTGCTGGATCGCGGCGCCGGAGCCCACGAACAGCCCCGCTCCGATCACCCCCGCGATCGCGATCATCGACAGGTGGCGCGGCTTGAGGGTGTGCTTGAGCTCCCCCGCGCCGCCCGCCGTTTTCGTGGTGGTGCGGTCAGTCTTCGGCGAAACGTCCATGTGACTCCAAGATCCTTGTATTCGTTCCCCGCGCAGCGCGGGGACGGGCGGGCATCCGTGAGGATGCGCCCGGGCAAACGTATGTCAGGTGCCGGCAGCCCCCAAACGACACGCGCAGCCCGAAACGCAGTCGTAACCTCAAGCCGCGAAATCACCGGCCGGGAATCACTCGCCGCGGATGAGGGCCAGGACCTCGTCGCGCACGCGGATCATCGCCGCCGGGGTGGCCGCCTCGACGGTGAGGCGCAGTAGCGGCTCGGTCTGGGACGGGCGCACGTTGAACCACCAGAACGGCTCGTCGGCGCTGGTCATGCCGGTGACGGTGAGGCCGTCGAGTTCGTCGAATTCGGCCACGCCCGTGTAGGCCTCGACGATGCCGGCGTAGGCGTCCGGCAGGTCCTCGACAGGGCTGCTGATCTCGCCCGACCGGGCGTACGGCGAGAATTCAACCGCGAGCTCCGACAACGGATGCGCCTGGCCCCCGAGTTCGGCCAGCAGGTTCAGGGCCGCGAGCAGACCACTGCCGGAATCGCAGAATTCGCGGAAATAGTAGTCGGCCGCATGGCCGCAGCCGAAGACGGCGCCGTCGTCGCGCATCCGTGCCCGGAGCAGTGCGGGAGCGGACTCGGTGCGCACCGGAATCGCCCCGGCCGCCTCGATCGTCTCCGGCACGCGGAGGGAGACGATGAGGCTGTGCGCAACCAGGATGTCGGGCGCGGTGTCGGGCGCGGCCACCGGACCGGGACGACGTGCGCGCTCCCGGGCGATTGCGCGGCGGGCCAGCAGCGCTCCGATCGCGGAGGGATCCACCAGCACACCGTTCTCTTCGATCACGACGCAGCGTCCCGCGTCGGAGTCGAAACCGAGGCCGAGGTCGGCCGCGTTGGCGACCACGGCGTTCCGCAGGTCGACCAGGCTGCCCGGATCGAACGGGTCGATCTCCTGCGGCCGACCCTCGGCGTCGGCGCCGGCGTCGAAGGACAGCGGGATGACGGTGATCGGCAGCGGAGTTGTCCCGGCTGCCGGGCTGGAGCCCGGGCCGGAGTCGGTGCCGAAGACCGCGGGGATCGTGACGGCGGCCGCCCCGTGGCCGGCGTCGACCACGACCGTGAGGGGGCGGATGCCGGCGAGGTCGACCAGGGCGAGCAGGGTCGCCGCGTAGTCCGGGAGCAGATCCACCTCGCGGAGGCTGGCGGGCGAAGCCACCGGCGCCAGCCCCTCCGCCAGGTAGTGGGCCGCGCGGTCCAGGACGGCGTCGAGCCCGGTGTGGACTGTGAGGTCCTCGGCGCCCGCGCGGAGGAAGCCCAGGCCGACCGCGCCGTCCGGGCCGGGACCGGCGGCGATCATGATGGCGGGGGTGGCCAGACGGCCCGAAGCGAAGCGGGCCAGGTCGGTCGGGCAGGCTCCGAGATCGACGATCGTGGCGCCGCGGGCCTGAACGCCACGGACCACGGCCGCGGCTAGTTCGGCCGGAAGGCCGGCCCGGTCGTGACCGAGCAGGACCTCACCGGCGCCCGCCTCGCCGGCGTCCATCTCATCGACGAACGCGGCGGCGACGGCTGCGACCAGGTCCGCCGCCAGCAGCTCCCCCGTCTCGTCGCGCAGGCCGTCTGGCCGGGCGACGGCATCGAGGCGGGCGCGGGCATCGTCGATCCTGTGAGTGGTCATTCCGCACAACCTAGCGCGGCAGCGTCATCCGTTGCTCGGCTGAGCCGGATCATCTGCCAGCCCTGCGGGGCGGAGGTGAGCCGGGCGTGACGGACGCACAGGTCGAAACTGTGCGGTTCACGGCGGAGGGACAGCGGGCCGAGAACGGCCATGGAGTCGGCGTAATCGAAGGTGAGGGTCGCGGCGGACTCGTCCGGGCAGGCGACACGGGAACAGGGCCGGAATGACATTGCCCTCAGGCTACCCGTTCATCCAGCGGAACTAGGATGACTATATGTCCCGTCCTCGTCGTTCGGCCGCGCAGACGCCGGCACCCGTGCAGCGCGGCCGCGGCCGCGACCGGCACGGCCGCGGCATCCGCAGCTCTGCCACCGGCCCGTACCTGCCGCCGCTGCAGACCCGGATCGACACCTTCGACATGACCGTCGCCTCGACCGTCGACTACCTGCGTTCGGTCTGGCCGGACGAACTGGCCGATGCCCGGTTCGAGGTCGCAGCCGGACCCGCGACGGTGATTCCGGGGGTCGGCGTCGAGCGCTGGGCCGTGTTCCCCCAGGAACGCCGCATCGTTCTCTACCGGTTGCCGATCCAGCGCCTCAGCCGCCTGCACCGCAACGACGACCTGCACCGGCGGATGGTGATCGAGAGCTGCGTGTTCCGCGCAATCGCCGAGCTGCTCGGCAAGGATCCGTGGGACCTGGCGCCCGACCGGTTCCGCCACTTCTAGACGCGGCCCCGCCGCGCATCAGCACGCGCAAGTCCGCACGCGGCCGAGGTTGTCCTCGGCCGCGTTTTCTGTGCGCCCGGCCGGATCGGGGCCGCCTCGAATGAATTTCAGATTGAACCAAACCGTTTCATGGGTGGGGCCGAACCAATGTCAACACCAAGACAGCGACACCCACCCAGACACGAAGGATCACATCATGCGTTCATTCACCAAGGCCACTCTCGGCCTCGCCACTGCCGGTCTTCTCATCGCCGGGCTCGCCGCCTGCTCGAGCAGCGCCGACGCCAAGACCCCGAAGTCGTCGACGGAGTCGTCCTCTTCCGCCGAGGCCGCGCCGAAGGCCCTCGCCTCCATCCCCGCCCTGACCGGTGTCGACACGGCCGTCCTCCTCGACGCCGACTTCGCGGCAGCCCTGACCAGCCTGGGCCTCACCCCCGGCACCGTGGGAACCGCGACGTTGACCGACGGCAGCCTGCACTTCCCGATCACCGGTGGGAACGTGGACTACTACGACCCCGAAGAAAGCTACCGCCCGTTCGTTCAGGGCTCGATCGAGCACGAGGGTTCCGGCTTCTCGCTGACCGGCGGCGACACGGTGGTCGAGCTCACCAACTTCACGATCGACCCCGGCACCAGCAAGCTGTTCGGTGACGTGAGCGTCAACGGTGCTTCGGCCGCCACCCAGGTGTTGCTGTTCAACCTCTACGGCGGCACCCTCAAGCCGCTCCAGATGGACGGCGACAACGCCATCCTCGAGGGCACCACCGTGCACATCTCCGCTGAGGCGGCCGGCCTGCTGAACGACACGTTCAAGACGGATGCCGTCGCCGACCAGCTCCTGGTCGGGATCGCGAAGATCACGGTCGCGACCAAGTAGCCGCCGGCACACACCGGCATCATCCGGACGGGCCCGCCGCGCATCTGCGCTGCGGGCCCGTTCTTTGTGTGCCTGATGGGAGTCGGTGGCGCTGAATCCGCACTCACTCACCGCGTCGCGGCGCACCTTGTGGGAGCGGGCGCAGGTTCTACCGTGCGCCGGCTGCCACAACCTGCGCCACGAACCACTGACCGGCTCGCGGGAGGTGTGGACCGGCTCAAGCAACGGGTCGGGGCGGACGAGTGACCGGGCGGATCCGGCGTTGGAACACCACGGGACCGGCCCGGTACATCGTTATGGCCACGATCAGCACGACGGCCGCCGCGAGGGCGACCCGCGTCACCGGCAGCGACGGCACCAGCAGCCGCAGCGTGAGGGCCAGCGGAACGGCGAACCACTCCCAGCGACCGCTGAGGGCGATGAACGGCACGAGGAGCAGGGCGTACCAGGAGTACCGCGGAGACAGGATCAGCAGCGCGCTGCCGATCATGACCAGCTGACCCAGCCAGGGCCGGTCCGGATCGGTTTTCCAGATCACCAACACCGCGATCACGGCCAGCACCGCGCCCGCGACGATGATGGCGGAGCCGCCGGGGGCCACCAGAGAGATCAGGGCGAAGCGGGTTCCGTCTTCGTAGCCTTCCTCGGAGAGGTAGCCGGGCAGGTAGCCGAGCACGCCGATGCCGGTGGTGAGCACGTACGGCACGTAGAGCAGCAGGAAGGTGAGCATGGCGGCCACGGTGACCTTCCAGCCCTGGCGCCGGAGCATGGCGGGCGCCGCGAGCACGGGGATCAGCTTGGTCGCGATCGCCGCGCCGAGGGCGATCCCGCCGCCCCAGTAGCGCCGGGTGGACACCAGGAACGCCGCGGCGAGTGTGAAGACCACCCCGAGCATGTCCACGTGGGAGTTCGTGATCGCCTCCGTGGCCACGAGCGGGCACCAGGCCCAGAGCGCGGCGTGACGCTGGTCGATGCCGCGGCGGCGCATCCCGGCCAGCAGCATCCCGGTCGTGCCGACGCTGAGCAGCAGCCCCGTCAGTTGCAACGGCCAGTACTGGGCGTCCGGGCCGGTGAGCGCACGCACGCCGGCGAAGTAGATCTCGGCGGCCGGCGGGTAGATCGTGGGCACGCCGGTGCGGTTCAGCGCCGAGCAGAGGATGTCGCCGGACGGCGTCTTGTGCGCGGTCTGGATGCGTTCGCCCACGCACACGGGCGTGCCGGCGTCGGTCGTTTCCGCCGCCGGGAACAGCCAGCCGGGGCGCAACGGGTCGAGCCGGTCGTCGGCCGGCGTGTAGGCATACGGTGAGATGCCCGCGGTGGCGACTACGCCGTCCCAGGCGTAGCGCGCCGAGTCGGTGCTCGTATTGGGCGGGCCGATCATGGCCGCGGCCCCGATCACGGCCGAGCCGGCCAGGATTAGCACGACCACGGCCCGGCCCCGCACCCCGCGCAGGAGCAGCACGGCGAGCGCGAACAGCAGCCACAGCCCGGCGGTGCAGATCACGAGAGGAACCGTGTCGCGACCGGGCGTGAACAGGTCGTACGCGAGCACGCTGAAGCCGGTCAGGGCCGCGCTGGCGGCCAGGATCACGGAGATGACAATGATGCGCACCCTGCAATCCTGCCGGAGTCGGGCGCAGGCATCCCACCGGCCGGCTGCGCGTCACCGGACCGTAAGGATTGCGCCGCCTCTCCGGGCGCCGCGGATGATGCAATGGAACCATGAGGCGAATGATGTACGAGGCACAGCGCTCGCTGGCGACCCCGTCGCGCAATCCACGGATGGCGGTCGTGATCGGCCGGCTGCTCGGCGTCGCCTTCATCGTCTGTTTCGGCACCGGCGTGTACAGCCACTTCCTGCAGGAACCACTCCCGTGGATGAGGTTCCCGACCCGACCCGCGCTGCTCTACCAGTTCAGCCAGGGCACCCACATCGTGGCCGGCATCGCCTGCTTCCCGCTGCTGCTCGCCAAGCTCTACATCGTCTTCCCCGAGCTGTTCGCGTCCCCGCCGGTGAAATCGTTCCTGCACCTGCTCGAGCGAGCGTCGATCGCCCTGTTCGTGGGCGCCTCCCTGGTGCAGATCACGATCGGCCTGCTCAACACCTACCAGTGGTACCCATGGCCCTTCCCGTTCCGTGAGGTGCACTACGCCCTCGGCTGGGTGCTGGTGGGGCTGCTGGTGCTGCACATCGGCATCAAGCTGCCGATCATCACCCGGTTCTGGAGCGCCCGGCACGAGGCAGAGCGCGAGGCGACGGATGCGGCAGGCGCCACGGAGGCGCCCGGCGCGGCCGACGCCGAGGCGGCCCGACTCGAGGCCGTCCGGCTCTGGGGCAGCCGCCGGCCGTCCGGGGTGACGGGGCGCCTGCTGGCCTGGATCGACGCCACGCCCGCGGCCCCGACCTCCGTGAGCCGCCGGGGCTTCCTGACCGCCGTGGGAATCGCCGGCGCCGCCGTCGTGGGGCTGACCGCGGGCCAGACGTTCGCGCCGCTGGACGCGCTGAACGTGTTCGGGCCGCGCAAGAAGGGCGTCGGCCAGCAGGGCGTCCCGGTGAACCGCACCGCCCAGAAGGCCGGGGTGACCGCGTCGGCCACCGCCGCCGGCTGGGCGCTCACCCTCGCTGCCGGCGGGGTGGAACGCAGCTTCAGCCGGGCCGAGCTCGAGGCCATGCCGCAGACCGAGGTGGAACTGCCGATCGCCTGCGTCGAAGGCTGGAGCCAGCTGGCGGTGTGGCGCGGCGTGCGCCTGCGGGACCTGGCCGACCTGGTCGACGCCGACCCGGACGCATCCTTTCGCCTGACCAGCCTCGAACAACGCGGCAGCTTCCGCCGCACCCAGATGGGACCGGAATACGTGCGGGACCCGCTGACCCTGGTGGCGCTCGAGCTGAACGGCGAGACGCTCGACCTGCAGCACGGCTACCCGGCGCGGATGATCGCCCCGGGCCGGCCCGGGGTGCTGCAAACCAAATGGCTGAGCCGGATCGAGGCGATCACCGCATGAACACCGAAATCAAGCGGATGCGCGTGGCCCGCACCGTGCTGATCCTGATCGGCACGGCGGGCCTGGTCTTCGGCCTCTACGTGCTGTTCGACACCGTGCGGATCACCCGCCTGCCCGGGGTCGCGCTCTGGATCGGCGCGGCGATCGTGCTGCACGACGCCGTCCTGGCGCCCGTCGTCTTCTTCCTCGGCCTGCTGCTGCGCCGCGCGGGACACCGGGCCACGGGAACGATCCTGGTTCTCGTGCAGGGCGCCATCGTGGTCGGTTCGATCATGACGCTGATCGTGGTGCCCGCGATCGTCGCCCAGGGCCTCAGCCCGAACAACCCGAGCATTCTTCCGCTCGACTACGGCCGAAACCTGGCCCTGTTCTGGGCGGCCCTCGCCCTGGTCACGACGGTGTGGGCCGGCCTGCTCTACGCGCGCAGCAGGCGGGCGAACCAGCGGCCGTCCAGCCGCCAGTCCTGAGCGACGACAAGGCCGGCCGCCCCGGCGCGGTCCCGGAGGGCGTGGATGCCGATCTCCGCCCAGGGGAACACGGCACTCCGGCCGCCCGCGGAATCCTCGATCATGCCGAGGTAGCTCTCGTCCCTGGCCGCGTCGTGGCTCAGCTCGACCAGCAGCGCGCCGCCCGGCGCGAGCAACTCGGCGCACCGCGTGAGCAGAGCGGATGCGTCGCCGCCGATTCCGATATTGCCGTCCACGAGCAGGGCCGCGGCCCAGGCGCCCTCCCGCGGCATGGGGTCGAAGACGCTGCCCTGCAGCACGGTGAGGCCGGCGTCTGCGGCCATCCGCACCGCCGTCGCCGAGACGTCGATGCCGAGGGCGGGCAGGCCGCGCCCCATGGCGGCCCGCACCATCCGGCCCGGACCGCAGCCGATGTCGAGAACCGGGCCGGTGACTCCGTCGAGCAGGCGCTGGTCGGTGTCGTCGGCGTCGGCGCTCCACCGTCCGGCGTCGATTGGCGAAGCCTCGGACGCGCTGCCCGGGCGGGCCCGGCGCAGGTAGAGCACGTTGTCATTGTTGCGCAGCGCGGCGGCATAGGGCTCGGCTCCGCCGGCCCCGAAGGTGGACGGCGGGGCCGCCCACTCCTCGTCGAGTCGTGCGGCCAGGAGCGTCATCGGAGGCCGTCCTTCGTGCTGGCGGCCATCATGGCGTTCAGGGCTGCGGCGAACCGGCCGGTCGGCGCGATCTCCGCAACCGAGCGGGCGTCGTCGATGGTGTCCACGTCGGTGAGTGTCGGCAGCAGGCTGACGCGGAGCCCGGCATCCGTCAGCCGTGTCAGCTGGAGCGCGCCGGTGTCGCCCCGGGACATCGGCACGCCGCGGATCAGGTCGCCGCTCGGGTCGTTCAGGGCGAGGGTCCAGAAGCCGCCGTCGTTGGCGAAGCCGAACCAGGCGTCCACGTCGTCGGTCCAGTCGGTGAAGACGGGTTCGAGCAGGGAAGAGGTGAGCTGCGGGGTGTCCATGCCGACCAGGACGGTGGGCCCTTCGCAGGCATCGAACACGGCGGCGAGCCGCACGTCGAGGGTTCCCTGCGACTGCGGCAAGATCTCATACCCGGCCGCCGCGGCCGGCGGGATCACACCGTCGAAGGCCAGGATGCGCCGGGTCGCGGGCAGGGTGGCGAGCGCCGCGAGGGTGTCGTCGAGGCTGGCCGCGGCCAGCACGGCGGCCTGCTCGAGACTGAGCGGCGGGTGCAGGCGGGTCTTCACGCGGCCCGGCAGGCATTCCTTGGCGATCACGACGATGGTCGTCATCGGCGCGTCTCCCGGAGGAGGGCCGACATGTCGTTGATCGCGGTCAGGGTGCCGCGCACGGTGCCGGTCACCTTGCTGCGGCCGACCCGCGGGGAATAGGTGGTGTCGACTTCAAGGATGCGCCAGTTGGCCTCCGCCGCCTTCAGGAACATCTCCAGCGGGTAGCCGCTGCGGCGGTCCCGGAGGTCGAGGTTCAGCACGGATTCGCGGCGCGCGGCCCGCATCGGGCCCAGGTCATGGATGTTCACCCCTGTTATTCGGCGCAGACGCCAGGACAGACTGGAATTGGCGAGGCGCGCGTGCAGCGGCCACGATTTCGCGGTCACCGGCCGGCGCCGGCCGAGCACCAGGTCGGCGGTGCCGGCTCGCACCGGGTCCACCACCAGGGGCAGTTCGGAGGGGTCCATCGAGGCGTCGGCGTCGCAGAACGCGATCATCGGCGCGGTGGCGGCGAGCAGGCCCGCGTGCGCGGCCGCCCCGAAGCCGCGGCGGGTTTCGTGCACCACCTGCGCGCCGGCCGCCGCGGCGATCTCGGCCGAACCGTCGGTCGACCCGTTGTCGACGACGATGGCCCGGTATCCCTCCGGCAGGCGCGAGAGCACCCAGGGCAGGGCGGCGGCTTCGTTCAGGCACGGCAACACGAGGTCCGTGTGGATCACAGTCATGCATCGACAC
This sequence comes from Cryobacterium sp. TMT4-10, assembly GCF_004403275.1. Classification (NCBI taxonomy): domain Bacteria; kingdom Bacillati; phylum Actinomycetota; class Actinomycetes; order Micrococcales; family Microbacteriaceae; genus Cryobacterium; species Cryobacterium sp. TMT4-10. The sequence continues at coordinate 10,869 of NZ_SOGU01000058.1, read as the reverse complement.
TAGGGCGGCGGCCTCGGCCGAAACGCCCGAAGAGATTACGGAGTGAGGAACAAACGGCACTGAAGGCACCGGCCCGGCACGCCCGGCGCCGCCCGCCCTATCCTGAAGTCGTGCCTTCCTCCCTGCCCCCCGGCGATTCGCGCTCGATCGCACCGACCCCACGCCGCATCCTCGTCGTCGACGACGACCCGACGGTCTCCGAGATCGTCTGCCGCTACCTGCGAGCGGCCGGGTACCTGGTCGAGGAGGCGGCGGACGGGCTGGCCGCACTGGAGACCGCCGAGCGACTGCGGCCCGATCTGGTCGTGCTCGACCGGATGCTGCCGCTCGTCGACGGCATCGAGGTGTGCCGCCGCATCCGTTCGGACTGGGAGATCCCGGTAATCATGCTCACCGCCCTCAACCAGGAGGAGGACCGCATCGACGGCCTGGAGGCCGGCGCCGACGACTACCTGACCAAGCCGTTCTCCCCCCGCGAGCTCGTGCTGCGGGTGCAGTCGGTTCTGCGGCGCAGCGTCTCCGCGGTCGTGCCGGCCGGCCTGGTCGTGGTGGGCGACTTCAGCCTCGACGCCCTCGCCCACGAGGTGCGGTTGCGCGGCGAGCCGCTGGTGCTGACCTCCCGGGAATTCGACCTGCTGGCCTACCTGATCGGGCGCCCGCACCAGGTGCTCAGCCGCGAGGACCTGCTCCGCTCGGTCTGGGGCTGGGAGTTCGGCGACCTGTCCACGGTCACCGTTCACGTGCGCCGGCTGCGCGAGAAGATCGAGGCCGACCCGGCCGCGCCGCGGCTGCTGAACACGGTCTGGGGGGTCGGCTACCGGTTCGACCCGGTTCCCCTGGCCCTGACGGGACGGTCCTGATGACACCGGACGTGCTCCTGGCCGTCTCCCTGTTCGCGCTGGCCTGCGCGGTCGTCGTGGGCGCGGGCGGCCTGCTCTCCCTGCGGCTGCTGGCCCGGTCCTCGCTCGTGCTGCAGCTCATGGTTGTCGCCCTGGCCACGGTGGTGTCGGTGGTCGGCGGGATGGCGGTGGTCGCCTCCCAGATGTACGTGTCCCGGCACGACCTCACCGTGTTCTACTCCGTGGCCGGAGTCGCCGGGCTCGTGTCGCTGATGATGGCCGCGGTACTCGGACGCCAGCTGGCCCGGGACAGCCGCACCCTCCGCTCGGCCGCGGCGAGTATCGGACGCGGGGAACGCATCGCCTCTACCGACCGGCAGAGCAACACCGAGTTCACGGCGCTGGCCGGGGAGCTGGCCGCGACCGGGGAACGCCTGGCCGAATCCCGGGCCCGCGAGAACCGGGTGGAGGAGTCACGGCGGGAACTGATCGCCTGGATCTCGCACGATCTGCGGACGCCGCTCGCGGGCATCCGTGCCATGGCCGAGGCTCTCGAAGACGGGATGGCCGAGGACCCGGAGCGGTACTACACGCAGATGCGCGGGCAGGTGGACCGGCTCACCGGCATGGTCGACGACCTGTTCGAACTCTCCAAGATCCACTCCGGAACCCTGCGCCTCCGCCTGGAACCGGTGTCGCTCTACGACCTGATCAGCGACACGGTCGCCGGCCTGTGGCCGATCGCGCAGGCCAAGTCCCTGGATCTGCGCTTCGCCGGCGAGATGGGGCTGACCATCCTCGCCGACCCGCGCGAATTGTCCCGGGTGGTCGGAAACCTGGTGATGAACGCCATCCAGCATTCCCCGCCTGGCAGCCCGATCGTGGTCTCGGTCACGGAGAGCACCGCCGACCGCGCGCTGATCTCGGTGACGGATGCCGCGGGCGGCATCCCGGAGCAGGACCTGGGCCGGGTGTTCGAGGCCGGCTGGCGGGCCAGCGGTCCGCGCACCCCGGCGGCCGAGCCCCTCGGCTCCGGCGGCGCGGGCCTCGGCCTGGCCATCGTTCAGGGGATCGTGCAGGCCCACCGGGGCGAGGTTCGGGTGCACAACGTGGCGAATGGATGCCGGTTCGAGGTGCTGTTGCCGCAGCATCCGGTCGCGGCGGCTGGCCGGGCGGCGCACTGAGCCCGGTTGCCCGTCGCTTCGCGGCGGGTGGGCGACGGCGGCGGGTGTCCGGGGCTGCTGGCCGGTGTCCGTCCCTGACGAATTCGACGGAGATTCTGCCCGGATCCGCCCCGGATACGCCATAAGAGCCGTTTTACAGCAATATCTCCGTCGAATTGGTTCGGCCCGGGGCGGGGGCCGGGGGGCTACCGGGTGACGGCGGCGCGCAGCGGCGCGGTCGCGAACGCGCGCATGCCGTCCTCGAACGAGACGGACGGCGCCCAGTCGAGTTCGCGGCGGAGCCGTTCGGAGGACGCCGTGATGTGCCGCACGTCGCCGAGCCGGAATTGCCCGGTGACGACGGGAGCGAGGCCCTCGGTGGCCCGGCTGAGGGCCGCCGCCATCTCGCCGATCGTGTGCACGACGCCGCTGCCGACGTTGAACGGACGGAACGTGGACGGCTCCGCGCATTCGGTCCAGTCGAGAGCGGCGAGGTTAGCGGACGCGACGTCGGCCACGTGCACGAAGTCGCGGCGCTGGCCGCCGTCCTCGAACACGCGCGGGGCCTCGCCGCGTTCCAGGGCCGAGCGGAACAGCGACGCCACGCCCGCGTAGGGGGTGTTCTGCGGCATCCCCGGTCCGTAGACGTTGTGGTAGCGGAGGGCCACGGCCCGGCCGCCGGTGGAGCGGGCCCACGCCGACGCCAGATATTCCTGTCCCAGCTTGGTGCTCGCGTAGACGTTGCGCGGGTCGAGCGGGTCCTCCTCGGAGACGAGCACCGGTTCGAGCCGTTCGCCCGTGGCCTGGTCGACCGGGTCGAACACGCCCCGGAGCAGGTCGGCCTCACGGCGCGGCCCGGGGCGGGTGAAGCCCCCGGCGCCCCGGTAGCTGCCCTCGCCATAGACCACCATCGAGGAGGCCAGGACGAGCCGGTCGATCCCGGCCGAGGTCATCCCCGCGAGCAGAACGGCCGTGCCGACCTCGTTGCTGTGCACGTAGTCCGGGGCGTCGGCGAAGTCCACACCGAGGCCGACCTTGGCGGCCTGGTGACAGACGACATCCGTGTCGCGCAGGGCGAGGGCGACGACGGATGCGTCGGTCACGTCGCCGACGATCACGTCGACCTGGGCGGGCAGCACCGGGAGGCCCCCGTGCACATCGCTGCGGAGGGAATCGAGCACCCGCACCTGCCAGCCCCGGTCGAGGGCGGCCTGCACGATCGCGCCGCCGATGAAGCCGGCGCCGCCCGTGACGAGCAGTCGCCCGGTCATTCGGCGACTCCGGCCGGGACGGCGGAGACCGGGACGGCGGAGACCGGGACGGCGGAGACGGGGACGACGGGGACGACGGCGTCAGGGACGACGGGGACGGACGCGTCGGTGCTGGCCGGGAGGTCGGCGGCCGAACCGGGCCGGCGATCGAGCACGGCGCGCACGTGTTCCGGGGCGATCAGTTCCCGCGGCGCGAATTCTTGCGGCAGGGCGCGCAGGATTCCGTCGATCGCGGCCAGGATGCGCGGCTGGGCGGCCCGGAGACGCGTGAAGACCAGGCCGGCGGACACGGCGTCGGGGTCGGCCGCGCCCGGGTCATCGGCGGCGGGGGCCAGCCCGGCGTCGGCGTCGGTGACGAACGAGAGGTTCACCATGCCGATGTTGAGCTCCGCGGCCAGCACGACCTCCGGGTACTGCGTCATGTTGACGGTGTGGGCGCCCGCGGCGCGGAACCACAGCGACTCCGCCCGGGTCGAGAACCGGGGCCCCTGGATCACGACGACGGTGCCGGTGGGCGCGAAGTCCTCGTCCTGGGCCGTGAGCGCGGCGATGGCGAAGCGCCGCAGTTCGGGGTCGAACGGGTCGGCCGCGGCCAGGTGCGCGACCGTGCCCCGGTCGTAGAAAGTGTCGGCGCGCCCAGTGGTGCGGTCGATGAACTGGTCGGTCACGACCAGCAGCCCCGGCGGGTACTCGGGGCTGACGCCGCCGACCGCCGAGGAGGAGATGATGGCCGTGACGCCCAGCGAGGCCAGCGCCCAGATGTTGGCCCGGTAGTTGATCAGGTGCGGCGCCACGCTGTGGTCGCCGCCGTGACGCGGCAGGAACGCGACGCGACGCCCGGCTCGCTCGCCGATGGTGATCGACGACGAGGTGGGGCCGTAGGGCGTGTCGATATCGACGGACACCACCGTGCCGGCGTCGAAGAGCCGGTAGAGGCCCGATCCGCCGATGACTGCGACGCGCACCTCGTCGACGGAAGGTGGGCGGGAAGGGGTGGACGACTCGGTCACGGATGTCTCCAGGGGTTCACGAACACGTCGGTTCGGTTTGCCGGTGCCGGGCAGGGGCCGCCGGATAGTGGCTAGTGCGAATAGACGCGGATCGGTGCGGCCAGGGGTCCGGCCTGACTCAGCGGGAAGGATGCCATCAGGCCGTCCCCCGCGTAGGTCACCGACGCCACCGTCGAGGAGCCGCCGGACACCACGTAACTCCCGCCGGCGGTGAGAGGCAGGGTCGCCGTGCGACCCTCGGCGACGTCGACCGTGGCCGGCTCACCCGAGCGGGGGCTGACCGTGTAGGTGGCGGCAGAGCCGCCGGTGTTCACGAGCACGAGGGTCGGAACCGGACCGGAGGCGACGGAGACCAGGAACTCCTCGTCGAGGGTGTCGGAGGCCGTGAACCACGCGAAATCGCGGCCGGCGGCCCCGGCGGACGAGCTCTGGGCGGCGGCCACGATCGGCTGGTCGGACACCAGGGCGGCCGAGTACATGCCGGGGGCGAGCCCGGTCAACGGCACCTCGGTGGTGAGGCCGGGCTGCACCTCGATCTGAACCGAGGTTCCGGGCGCCGAACCGTCGGCGCTCGTGACCCCGACCTCGACCGTGGCCGGCAGATCGCCCGGCACGAGGACGCGCACCGACGGGACGCCGTCGGCGAGGCCGCCGGCCTCGGTGGGCGCGGCCTCGGGAGCCTCGGCGGTGATCAGCAGGCCGGCGATGGTCTGGGTGCGTCCGGGGCCGGACGAGGCGCCGAACACGTCGACTCCTCCCGGCGCGATGCCGCGCACGATGCTCTGCTGGAGGTTGGCCGTGACCTGCCCGCCTCGCGACTGCACGTGCACCACCGGCGACCGGAGGTTCGGGGCCAGTCCGGCCAGGGAGACGATCCGCTGCGAGCCGGACTGAACGAGGATGCCGGTCGAGCCGGGGGCATCCACCTGGCCGGTCTCGCCGAACACGGTCAGGTCCACCGTGGCCGTGACCGTGGTGGGGTTGCTCAGCAGCACGAGGCTGGTGCGGCCGATGTCGGTGGAGCCGCCGACCAGCCAGCTGTCGCTGGCCGCCTCGGAGCACGCGGCGATGGCGAGGCCGCCGAGCGTCTCGCTCGCCACGGTCTCGGACTGGCTGCCGGACACCAGCGGCGCCGCGTCCGCGCCCGCCTCGACCGGGACGCGCAGGAGCAGGGGCCCGCCGTCGATGTCGCCCTTAGCGTTGTCGGGGGCGGTGAGAGGCGAAACCTCCGGGTCGGTCCAGCCCGCGCCGGACGCGACCGACCGGGTGGCATAGACGGCCTCGGCGCTGCCGACGGAGCTGGCGGCCTGGGCCTGGGTCGAGTCCTCCGCGAGCGTGAGGAGCGGGCCGGGGCACACCCGCTGCTGCTCGCTCGGCGTCGGCGACACGAGAACGGAGGGCGGGGCCTTTTCGAGGGTCGGCCAGGGCACGACGGCCGCCGCACCGACGCCCGCGACGACGATGACAAGGCCGACGGCGCCCACGAGCGCGCGCGCACCGAACAGGGCGATTCCGCGTTTACTGAGCAATGTGCTCCTCCTCCTGGAGGGTCGCCGTCTCGGTGGTGCCGGGGTGGCCCGTTGTGTCGGCGGTGTTGACGGTGTTGACGGTGTCGGCGGTGTTGACTGTGTCGGCGGTGTTGACTGTGTCGGCGGTGTTGACTGCGTCGCCGGCGTCGGGCGTGGCGGACCCGGATGCCGCGGCATCCGTCGGAGCGGTCGGAGTCACCGTCTCGGCCGTGCGGGGAGTCGATTTCCGCCTCCCCGGGGTTCGGGCGGTGCGCTTCTTCTCCTTGGCCTTCTGTTTGGCCCTGGCCCTCGCCGTTTCGCGGATCGCGTCCCGGCTGGCCTGCCGCACGGCCTCCGGGCCGGCGCCCGTGGGGATGGACAGCAGCACGGTGGCGCCGATGACCACGGCGGCCACGAGCAGGGAGATGACGCCGAGCGGGCCGCCGGGGTGAGACGGGATCGTGCCGTTCGGACCGGCGCCGACGACGGTCTCGTCCCGCCAGAGCCGGCCGAATGCGGTGTCCCCCACCGGCGACAGCGCCGCGTTGCCGTCGAGCGCAGTCATCGTGCGGCCGGCGGTCTCGGCCGCGGCCGGGGTGACCGGGGCCTCGGAACCGGGACCGGCGGGCGTGACGGCGGCCGGGCGGAGCAGCACGAAACGGATGCCGAAGTCCGCCAGGCCCGCCGCGGTGTCCAGGCCGCTGCGTGAGGCGAGGTTTCCGGCCAGGTCGGCGAGTTCCCTTTCCTTGCCGCTGAGCGTTCGATCGGTGCTGCTGAGGGTGGACTGGGCGTTGAGGGTCGTGCCGGGACCTCGGACGATGGTCGCCAGGATGCCGCCATCGGGCTGCGGCACGATCTGCAGGGTGCCGACGCGGGCATCCGTCTGGGCCTCGGCGCTGACGAATGCGGGCTGGGTGCGGTCGATACCCTCGCGCACGACGCTGGTGCCGAGCGGCAGGGCCGCGACCAGCGGCGCCACCACGATGATCAGGGCGACGACCGCGGTGACGGCCGGCGCGACGGCGAACCGGCGCAGTCCGCGGAGCGCGAAGACGACGGCGCCGACCAGTCCCAGCCAGTAAAGGCTGAGGCCGGCTCCGGGCCAGATGCTCGGGGTCTGGGCGCCGATCGAGGACAGCTGGAGGCTGCCGGCGGCGACCGCCGTGGCCAGCCCGAGCAGCGCGGCCAGGAGGGAGAAGGCGGCGCCGCGCGCGCCGTGCAGGAAGAGGGAGAGGCCGCCGAGGACGGCGAGCGGGATCAGCAGGACGGGCACCAGGACGGAGGCGTGCACGCCGGGCAGGCCGAGCATTTCGAGCAGCGGAGCCCAGCCACCGAGTTCACCGGACGGGAAGCCGAGGAGCAACTGCCAGCCGGGAACGCTCGGGCCCGGCACGGGCACGCCCGGGTCGGCCAGCAGGGCCAGCCAGGTGCCACGAAGTCCCTGGTCCAGGATCAGCGGTGCCGCGAGGGCCAACGCCGGCAACGGGATGCCGATGAAGCGCATCACGCTGCGGCCGCTGACCAGCACGGTGATCAGCCAGGCGGCCAGGAGCGCCGGTGTCAGCGACGGCGCGCAGGCCACGATCGCCGCGAACAGGAGGGCGGCCGAGCCGGCGGCCGACCAGGAGCGGGCCGCCGCGAAGCCCGCGAAGAACAGCCACGGCAGAAGCAGGTGCACCAGGATCGCGGCCGGGCGGCCGGCGGCGATGGCGCTGAGGAAGGTGGGCGCGAGAATCCAGAGCACGGCGGCGACGGCGCGCAGGGACGCGCGCTCGGTGAGGCGGCTCGCAGCGAGCCAGGCGCCGAGCGCGGCCAGGGGCAGGGCGAGGAAGTAGAGGAGCACCAGGGAGAAGGAAGGTGCCCAGAAAGTGAGCGAGCCCAGCACGGCCAGAACCGCGGCGAACGGGTCGGCGGCACCGACGAAACCAAGCCCGATGTCCCGCCAGCCGTAGCCGACGCTGCCCCAGAGCTCGGCCAGGGAGTCCGACAGGGGCAGCAGCCCGCCGCCGGTGAGGGTGCGGGCGCCCAGGAGCGGCGCCAGGAGCACCACCCCGGCGATCGCGGCCGCGAGCACGGTCCAGGCGCCGCCGCCGGAGAGGAATCGGATGTCCGGACGGTCTCCGCGCACGCCGGTCACACTGGCTTCGCGCTTGAGCGCGTGGCGACGGCGCACTTCGGCCGAGGAGACGCGCAGGGACGCGATCGATCCCCAGCCCAGCTTGCGGGTGGCGGCGAACCGGCGGCGCGCCGCGCTGACGCGGATCCCGCTGAAGGCCGCCGCGAACGCAGCCGAGAACTCGCCCAGGATCGCCCCGGGTTCCTTGCGCAGCAGCTGCCCGATCGACCGGAGCAGCGCCAGGGGAACCAGTGCCAGCCAGTGGACCGGGATCGTCCACGCCGGGGCGTAGACGAGGCGGCGGTGGAGCTGGGCGGCCCGCATCGCGCGCAGCCGCTTGCGGCGGGCACGCCCACGGGAGGACCCGCTCGTGCCGGCGACGCCGTCTCCGGCCGTGGCGATCCGGGCCGACGCGACGCCGGAGACCCGGTAGCCGGCCATGCGAACGCGCACGCAGAAATCGAGGGCGTCGTCCGCGGAGGGCAGGGCGGGGTCGAAGCCGCCCAGCTGATCCCAGACGGTGTGGCGCACCAGCATGCCGCCGGCGCTGACCGCGAGCACGTCGCCCATGCCGTCGTGCTGCCCCTGGTCGAGCTCGCTCTCCACCAGTGTCACGGTGGAGCCGCCGGGGGTCATCGATTGACCGAAGTTGTGGATGTAGTCGCCGGCGTGCCAGTCCATGACCTTCGGTCCGGCGACGGCGACGGATGGTGCGATCTCCAGTTCCCCGAGCAGCGCGGCCAGCGCACCGGGCTCCGGGGCGCTGTCCTGGGCGAGCAGCCAGAGCATCTCGCCGTCGGACGTCGGCGGCGGAAGGATCCGCGCGGCCGTCGCTATGGCCTGCCCGAAGGTGAGGTCCGCGCCCGCGGAGATGATGTGGGTCGGCCCGAAGGCGGCCAGCAGGTCGGCCGTCTTGTCGGAGGACCCGCAGTCGACCGTGATCACCACGTCCGGTTGGCGCGTCTGGCGACTCAGCGCCTCGAGTGTTCTCTCGAGGTGTTTCGCGCCGTTCCGGGCGACAAGGATGGCCGTGACTCTCGCATGCATATCGACCCCAGCCTAGGTCGGATCGGGCCCGGTGAGGCTCAATTGCGAAGGCGAGCCCGAAATCCGTCGCCCCGGATGCGGTCTCGGGTCAGCTCGCGCGCTTGCGCAACTTGCGGCGCTCGCGCTCGGACAGGCCGCCCCAGATGCCGAATCGCTCGTCGTTGGCGAGCGCGTACTGCAGGCACTGGGTTCTCACCTCGCACGAGGAACAGATCTTCTTCGCATCGCGCGTCGACCCGCCCTTTTCCGGGAAGAAGGCCTCCGGGTCGGTCTGCGCGCAGAGCGAGTCCGACTGCCACGACAGCGGATCGCCGTCGCTGTTTTCCGTGCGAACCCCGGGAACACCCAAACGGACAGGATCGATGAACCAATCCTCGGGTACCCCGGAACGAGAATCTGATAGCGCCATATCGTCTCCCACCCCACTGCAAAATGTGCCCAAAATTACGCTAAGCCCTAATTACAGCCGTGTAATTCCCTGCCGTCAAGTCGCAGATAGTAAACCCTCAATATTTGCTGGAGGGTTTCGACTCGCCCAAGAGCGAAAATCGATCAGGATTGCGGGGCGGATGCGGCCTGCCGGGACCGCCAGGCGCTCTGCACCATGTCCTCGAGGGTGTGCCGCATCATCCACTGCAGGTCGCGTGCCGCCAATGCGCCGGAGGCGACGATGCGATCGGGGTCGCCCTGCCGGCGCGGCCCGATCACCGGGGCGAAGTCGATCCCGGTCACCGCGGCCACGGTGGTCATGATCTGGCCGACCGAGACGCCGTCGCCGCTGCCGAGGTTGTAGACGGGCAGCACGGGCTCCCCCGCGTCCAGGCGCCGGGCCGCGGCCACATGCGAGACGGCCAGGTCGGCCACGTGGATGTAGTCCCGCACGCAGGTGCCGTCGGGGGTGGCATAGTCGTCGCCGTTGATGCTCGGGGTGCGGCCGTCCATCAGGGCGTCGAAGACCAGGGGGAACAAGTTGTGCGGGCTGGTGTCGCGCAGTTCGAGCGCGCCGGAGCCGACCACGTTGAAGTAGCGCAGCGCCGTGTAGCGCAGACCCGCCGCGACGGCCTGGTCGCGCAGCAGCCACTCGCCGATCAGCTTGGACTCGCCGTAGGGCGACTCGGGGCTCTTCGGGGTGTCCTCGGTGACCAGGTCGGCGTGCGGGGTGCCGTAGACGGCCGCGCTGGAGGAGAATACCATCCGCGGGACGTCGGATTCCTGCATCGCCGAGAGTAGGACGGCCATGGCCGTGACGTTCTGTTCGTAGGTGTGCAGCGGGCGCTGCACGGAGACTCCGGCGTACTTGAAGCCCGCGACGTGCACGACTCCGGTCACGGAGTGTTCGGCGAAGGTGCGCATCAGCAGATCCCGGTCGAGGAGGGTGCCCTGCACGAACGGGACCGAGGCCGGCACGAACTCGACGTGCCCGCTGGAGAGGTCATCGATGACGACGACCTCGATGCCCTCTTTCAGGAAAGCCCGCACAATGTGGGAGCCGATATAGCCGGCGCCGCCGGTGACAAGCCACGCCATCTGAACCTCACAGGATCGGGCGGCAATCGCGCATTGCCGCGCCTTAACCCTAGCGCGAGCGCGGCAGATCCTCCGGGTGGATGTTGCGCCCGGCCAGCTCCTTGCGGCCGTAGCCGTCGGCGCCCAGGCTGTGCAGAGTCGCCAGCACGGCCCACAGCATGAGGGCGCCGAGTACCAGCAGAATGATGATGGTCATGGCAGAAACTCTAGGTATTGCGACTTTCTGCTGCGAGTGGCACGATTGCCAGAAATCGACACATTCCTGCCAAAAGGGGCAGTGGCTGCGGGCGCCGGCCTTGCCGGCGGGTGTGGCTGCGGGTGCGGCTGCGGCTGCGGCTGCGGCTGCGGGCTGCGGCTGCGGGCTGCGGCTGCGGCTGCGGCTGCGGCT
>NZ_SOGU01000022.1:0-22731 GCF_004403275.1 Cryobacterium sp. TMT4-10 | reverse complement strand
GAGCGAGCGGGCCGGCGGGCGAGCGAGCGGGCCGGCGGGCGAGCGGGCCGGCGAGCGGGCGGGCGGGCGAGCGAGCAGCCGAGCTACGCCGACGCGGCGAGCTGCACCTTGAGCGAATCCACCTGGGTTGCGATCACGTCACTGGCCGACCAGCGGGCGGCGAGCCGGGCGAGCGTGGCGTCGAGCTCGGCCTGAGTCAGCCCGTCGACCAGTTCGAGGCGCACGAGCAGCTCGGGTCCGGCCAGGCGACCGGTGGGGTCGCCCGCGGCCAGTTGCACGCCGAGCACGCTCAGCTCCGTGCCGACGGAGGCGGTGAAGGCATCCGCGACCTCGCGGCTGGCGTAGCTTGGCGTCCACGGCTTCGACTGGGCGATGGCCCACAGCGCCGGCCGGCGCACGACGAACTCGGTGTCCGCGGTGGGGTCGAGCACGACCAGGTCGGTGTTCTCCTGCGCCGCGGCCAGCGCGACCCGGATGCCGTCGGACGGCACGGGTCGGGCATCCGCGTTCCAGGCCGCCATCGCGGCGGTCGAGGAGAAGACGGGCAGCGCCGTGCGGCCGTCGGGCCCCGCCACGGTGATGATCGAAAGCTCCTGGGTCTTGTCGATGAGCAGCCCGGCCGAAGTCGTGGCCGAGTCGCCGAGCCGGGTCACCAGGGGCACGAGCAGCCGCGACTCACGGATGGCGTCGATCACCGCTTCCTCGCCGGCCTCCCGGACGCGAAAAAGTCGCAGTGCCGCCAGCAGTGGAGCCGGGGCAAGGCCGTCGTCCTCGGCATGCTCGTTGGTCTCGAATTCCCGGCCGGCCCACGGCTGCCCGGCGGAGTCACCAGGCCCCCCGGGTCCGCCCGCTCCGCCAGGTCCGCCGGGCAGGCCGGTCGAGCCGAGGTTACGCGCCCGCGACATCCAGCGCCTCGCCCAGGGTAAACGCCCCCGCGTACAGGGCCTTGCCCACGATCGCGCCTTCGAGGCCGAGGGGCACGAGCTCGCGCAGCGCGCGGAGGTCGTCCAGGCTGGAGATGCCGCCGGAGGCGACGACCGGCTTGTCGGTGCGCTCCATCACCTGGCGGAGCAGGTCGATGTTGGGGCCCTGCAGGGTGCCGTCCTTGGTCACGTCGGTGACGACGTAGCGGGAGCAGCCGGCCTCCTCCAAGCGGGCCAGGACCTGCCAGAGGTCGCCGCCCTCCTTGGTCCAGCCGCGGGCCGCGAGGGTGGTGCCGCGCACGTCGAGGCCGACGGCGACGGCGTCGCCGTGACGGGCGATGACCTGCGCCGCCCACTCCGGGTTCTCCAGCGCCGCGGTGCCGAGGTTGATCCGGCTCACGCCCGCGTTCAGGGCCGCGTCCAGCGACGCGTCGTCGCGGATGCCGCCGGAGAGCTCGATCTTGACCCCGGTGACCTCACGGATGACGTCGCGGATCACCGCGGTGTTGGTGCCGCGGCCGAAGGCGGCGTCCAGGTCGACCAGGTGGATCCACTCTGCGCCCTGGCGAGCCCAGTCCAGGGCCGCGTCGACGGGGTCGCCGTAGTTGGTCTCGGTGCCGGCCTCACCCTGGGTCAGGCGCACGGCTTTGCCGTCGGCCACATCGACGGCCGGCAGCAGAACGAGACGCGGAGCGGGGGTGTTCGGAGTCATGGTGGTCCTCAGTTCGGGGGAATCGGTGCGGATGGTCGCGGGTTGGGGCCGGTCACGGCGGGGCGCTGACCGGATGAGACGGGGCAGCAGCGCCGGCCGGCTAGTCGTGCAGGGAGCCGAGCCAGTTCGAGAGCAGACGGATGCCCGCCTCCCCGGATTTCTCCGGGTGGAACTGGGTGGCCACGAGCGGTCCGTTCTCGACCGCGGCCAGGAACGGGCCCCCGTGCTCGGCCCAGGTCAGGCGCGGCTTCGGGAAGGGAGGCATGACCTCCAGGGTCCACTCCTGCGCGGCGTAGGAGTGCACGAAGTAGAAGCGCTCACCCTCGAGCCCCCGGAACAGGACGGAGTCCGGGTCGGGCGTGACGGTGTTCCAGCCCATGTGCGGCAGCACCGGCGCGCGCAGCTGGGTGACGGTGCCGGGCCACTCGCCCAGACCCTCGGTGTCGACGCCGCGTTCGACGCCGTGCTCGAACAAGACCTGCATGCCCACGCAGATGCCCAGGACCGGCCGGCTGCCGGCGATCCTGCGGTCGATGATCTCGTCGCCCCTGACCTCCCTGAGGGCGTCCATGACCGCGCTGAACGCGCCGACGCCGGGAACGACCAGCCCGTCGGCTTCGAGCGCCTGCTTGCGGTCGCGGGTCAGGGTGACGTCGGCCCCGGCCAGTTCGAGCGCCTTCACGGCGGAGTGCACATTGCCCGTGCCGTAGTCGAAGACGACGACGCTGGTCACAGCGCACCCTTGGTCGACGGGATGCCGGAGACGAGCGGGTCGAGTGCCTTGGCCTGCCGGAAGGCGCGGGCGAAGGCCTTGAACTCGGCCTCGGCGATGTGGTGCGGGTCGCGGCCGCCCTGCACGGTCACGTGCACGGTCAGGCCGGCGTTGAAGGCGATCGCCTCGAACACGTGACGCACCATCGACCCGGTGAAGTGGCCGCCGATCAGGTGGTACTCGAAGCCGTCCGGCTCTCCCGTGTGCACAAGGTAGGGGCGGCCGGAGATGTCGACGACCGCCTGCACGAGGGCCTCGTCGAGGGGCACGAGGGCGTCGCCGTAGCGGGAGATGCCGGATTTGTCACCGAGGGCCTGCTTGATGGCCTGGCCCAGCAGGATACCGACGTCCTCCACCGTGTGGTGCACGTCGATGTCGATGTCGCCGCGGGCGCGCACGGTGAGGTCGGTCAGGGAGTGCTTGGCGAACGCGGTGAGCAGATGGTCGTAGAACGGCACGGATGTCTGGATGTCGGATTCACCGGTGCCGTCGAGGTTGAGCGACAGGTCGATGCTGGACTCGCTCGTCTCACGCTGCAGGTGGGCGAAGCGGGGCGAGGTGGACGCTGAAGAGAAGCTCATGCCGTTTAGTTTATTGGCCCGGGGTGTTCACTGCCGTCCGAGGCCCTCGAGGGCCTCGAGGAAGGCCGTGGTCTCGGCCTCGGTGCCCGCCGTGACGCGGAGGTGACCGCTGATCCCGATGTCGCGCACGAGGATGCCCAGGGCCAGGAGCGCCTCGAAGGTCGCCCGCGGGTCCTCCACGCCGCCGAAGAGAACGAAGTTACTCGAGCTGCGGAGGGGGGTGTAGCCGAGGCGGGCGAGTTCGCTGACGAGCCGGTCCCGCTGGCCACGGATGTCGTCGACCATGGCGAGCATCTCCGGCGTGTGCGCCAGGGCGGCCACCGCGGCCGCCTGGGTGAGCGCGGACAGGTGGTACGGCAGGCGAACCAGGCGCAGGGCATCCGTCACAGCCGGGTCGGCCGCGAGGTAGCCGACGCGGGCCCCGGCGAAGGCGAAGGCCTTGCTCATGGTGCGGGACACGAGCAGACGCTCGCGCCCGGGCAGCAGGCTCATCGCGCTGGGCGAGCCATCCGGACCGAACTCGGCGTAGGCCTCGTCGACCACGACGATTCCGTCGGTCGCGTTGTAGACGGCCTCGATCGTCTCCAGGGAGAGGGGGGTGCCGGTGGGGTTGTTCGGGGAGCACAGGAAGACGAGGTCCGGTGCCACCCGGTCGACCCATTCGACGGCCGTGGCCGGGGACAGTTCGAAGTCAGCGTCGCGACCGCCGGCGATCCAGCGGGTTCCGGTGCCGGAGGCGAGCAGGGAATACATCGAGTAGGTCGGCGCGAAGCCCAGAACGGAGCGGCCGGGGCCGCCGAACGCCTGCAGCACCTGCTGCAGCACCTCGTTGGAGCCGTTGGCCGCCCAGATGTTGTTCCGGGTCAACCCGTGCCCGAGGTAGCGGGCCAGGGAGTCCCGCAGTTCGGTGAACTCGCGGTCCGGGTACCGGTTGACCGTGCGGATGGCCACGGCGAGGGCCGCGGCGATGTCGTCGGCCACCGCGGCGGGGATGCCGTGCGTGTTCTCGTTCACGTTCAAGGCCACCGGAACATGAAGCTGGGGCGCCCCGTAGGGAGTGAGTCCGCGCAGATTGTCACGGAGGGGCAGGTCGTTGAGACTGGTCACTCCCCCCATATTACTGAAAAGGTCAGTACTCGTTCGGCAGGGCGAGACGCTGACCGGGCTGCACGCTGTCGGACGGCAGCTGATTGAGGCTGACGATCTCCGCGATCACCTCACGCGGGTCCGAGGTCGGGGCGACGGTCTCGGCCAGCTCCCACAGGGACTGCCCGGACTGGACGGTCACGTACTCGAAGGCCGTGGCGACACGACCGCCCACGTTCGAATTCTCGGCGACGGCGATGCCCCCGTTGAGGGCGACGGCCAGTGCCGTGGCGACGAGCGGAACCGAAACCAGCATGGTCAGGACGATGCGTCCGCGCCGGGTGATGCGCAGGGTGCTGCGCCCGGTGGCGACGCGCAGTCCCTGGGCGGCGCTCGCGTCGGGTGCGGTGCTCAGATCGAGTGCGCCGCTCAGACCGAGGGCAGAACTCATGGTGAATGCAGTGCTCATGTCGAACCTCCTGTGTTAAGTCGCATCCGGCTCTCGGCCGGGAGAGCCGGATGCAAACCTATGTTCCGAATGTATATTCGATTATTCGAACAATCAAGCCCTTTTGAAGAAACTCCTCAAAAAAACTTGCGACACACTCGAATGAATGTTTGTCTATCCGCGCGGAGGTGGATACAGTTTCGAGTGTCTGGTTGCAACACAATCAGGCACCCCCGACATTCGCTCGCGGCCCGGTGATCACCGCCTACCGGGGCCGCGCGCAGCCCGAGACGAGGAGCGACAATCGTGGCCCAAGACCCCAGCGGCCCCCGCGAAAAAAGCGGGACGAGACGGCGCAAGAGCCTGAGCGAGAAACAGCTCGCGATCATGGACGTCATTCAGCGCTCGGTCAGCCAGCGCGGCTACCCGCCGAGCATGCGCGAGATCGGCGACGCCGTCGGCCTGTCCTCGCTCTCAAGCGTCACGCACCAGCTCAACCAGCTCGAGCTGAGCGGGTACCTCCGCCGGGACCCCAATCGCCCCCGCGCCCTCGAGGTGCTGATCGAGATTCCGCAGTCGCCCGAGGATGCCTCGTCAAGCAGCACGGAAAGCTTCCACTCGGGCGCCCAGGTGGGCGACGCCGCGATGGTCCCCCTCGTCGGGCGCATCGCCGCCGGCATCCCGATCACCGCGGAACAGCAGATCGACGAGATCTTCCCGCTCCCCCGCCAGCTGGTGGGCAAGGGCGAGCTGTTCATGCTCAAGGTCGCGGGCGAATCCATGATCGACGCGGCCATCATGGACGGCGACTGGGTCGTGGTGCGTCAGCAGAAGACGGCGGAGAACGGCGAGATCGTCGCCGCCATGCTCGACAACGAAGCCACCGTCAAGGTCTTCCGCCAGCGCGATGGTCACACCTGGCTGCTCCCGCGGAACTCCAATTTCGAACCTATCGTCGGCGACCACGCCGAGATCCTCGGCAAGGTCGTCGCCGTCCTGCGCTCCGTCTAACCGAGGACGGGTTTGATCAGACCGGCCCCGGCCAGAACGGCGAGAACGGTGTCGGCCTGGTTGAAGGCATACAGGTGGAGGCCGGGGGCGCCGCCCGCGATCAGCTCACGGGCGAGGTCGGTGGCGTGACGGGTGCCGATCTCCCGCTGTCCCTCCCGGGTCGGCTCCACTTCGAGCTGGATGGCCAGCTCGGAGGGCAGCTCCTCGCCGGAGAGCTCGAGGATGCGGCGCAGCCGGGCCGGACTGGTGACCGGCATGATCCCGGGCAGGATGGGAAATTCGACCCCGGCCGTCCGGGCCCGCTGGATGAAGCTCAGATAGTGGTCGGCGTGGAAGAACAGCTGGGTGATGGCGAGGTTCGCCCCGGCGGCCTGCTTGGCCAGCAGGGTGTCGATGTCCTGCGAGGTGGACCGTGACCGCGGGTGACCATTCGGGAACGCGGCGACGGCGATACGCACCTTCTCCCGTTCGGTCTTCACCGCCCGGGCGCCCGGGATGCCGGGGATGACCGTCTCCCGATAGGGCACCCGCTCCGCCTGCACCCGGTGGATCAGCTGCACCAGTTCCGCCGCGCTGCCCAGGTCGCCGAGGAACGCCTCGCCCTCGCCGGCGCCCTCGGGCGGGTCCCCGCGCAGGGCGAGGAAGCTGCGCACGCCGGCATCCAGGAATTCGCGGATCAGCCGGCTCGCCTCCAGGCTGGACGAGCCCACGCAGGTGAGGTGGGCCATCGGATCGACCGTCGTGGTCTTCAGGATGTGGGTGAGCACCTCGAGCGAGGAGCTGCGGGAGGACCCGTTCGCCCCATAGGTCACCGAGATGAAGTCCGGCCCGGCCGAGGCCATGGTGGCGATGGTCGCGTGCAGGGCGGTTGCGGCGGCATCCGATCTCGGTGGATACAGCTCGAAAGAGAACGGGATCCTCCCGCATTCGGGCTCCGAAGTAGTGGACATGTGTTCCTCATTCGACAGAAGCCAGTGCCAGGCACTGGGCTGGCCGGGCGGCCGCGGACCGCCGGGCGCGCCTGGCGGGTGTTCGCGGGCGGGCGCCGGGCTCGGCTGTCGCTCCATGCCACCGAGGACAGACCTCGGCGGCAACGATTGGAGACACTCTAACAACGCCGCGCGGGACGTCGCCAGTCGGTGACGGATTGTGACGCGGTCAGTCGGTGACGGCGGGCAGCACGACGAAATCCGCGAACTGCGGCTGGATCTCGGCCGTCACGAGGGCCGTGACCCGGGTGCCCGTCTCGGCGTACTCGGTCGCGAGCACCTGCCCCTGGTCGTGCAGCAGGGCGATCAGGTCGCCGTGCTCGTAGGGGATGAGCAGGTCCAGCCGGATGCCGGGTCGAGGAAGCAGGTCGGAGATCTCGGCGAGCAGTTCCTCGATGCCCTCGCCGCTCCGCGCCGACACGAAGATGCCCTGGGGCCAGAGGCCGCGCAGCACGAGCCGGTCGTCGTCGCTGATCAGGTCGCTCTTGTTGAAGACCACCACTTCGGGGATCTCCCGTGCGCCGACCTCGCCGATCACCTCGCGCACCGTCGACAGCTGGCTCGACGGGTCCGGGTGTGAACCGTCGACGACGTGCACGATGACGTCGGCGTCGGCGACCTCTTCGAGAGTGGACCGGAACGCCTCCACCAGCTGGTGGGGCAGGTTGCGCACGAAACCGACGGTGTCGGTCAGGGTGTACAGGCGCCCGTCGGCCGTCGTGGACTTGCGCACGGTGGCGTCCAGGGTGGCGAAGAGGGAGTTTTCGACGAGCACGCCCGCCCGGGTGATGCGGTTGAGCAGGCTCGACTTGCCGGCGTTCGTGTAGCCGACGATGGCAACGGATGGCACGGCGTTGCGCTTGCGGTTGGCCCGCTTGGCTTCGCGGGCGGGTTTCATCTCGAGGATCTGCTTGCGCAGCCGGGACATCCGGGTGTGGATGCGGCGGCGGTCGAGTTCGATCTTGGTCTCACCGGGGCCGCGCGAGCCCATGCCGGCGCCCGCGCCGCCGACCTGTCCACCGGCCTGGCGGGACATGGAGTCGCCCCAGCCGCGCAGGCGCGGCAGGAGGTATTCGAGCTGGGCCAGTTCGACCTGTGCCTTGCCCTCACGGCTCTTCGCGTGCTGGCTGAAAATGTCGAGGATCACGGCGGTGCGGTCGATGACCTTGACCTTGACGACGTCCTCGAGCGCGCGGCGCTGGCTGGGCGCGAGCTCGGTGTCGGCGATGACGGTGTCGGCGCCCATCGCCTTGACGATGCCGGCCACCTCTTCGGCCTTGCCCTTGCCGAGGTAGGTGCTGGCGTCCGGCTTGGACCGGCGCTGCATCAGGCCGTCGAGCACGGTCGCGCCGGCGGTTTCGGCCAGCGCAGCGAGTTCCCGCATCGAGTTCTCGGCGTCGGCGACGGTGCCGTGGGTGTACAGCCCGATCAGCACCACGTTCTCCAGCCGCAGCTGGCGGTATTCGACCTCGGTGACGTCCTCGAGCTCGGTGGAGAGGCTGGGCACCCGGCGCAGGGCGTTGCGGTCTTCCCGGTCGAGCTGCGCGCCGTCGTGGCCCTCACCGTCGTGCGACTCGGCGGATTCGGCCTGCAGGGCCTGCGCGCTGCCGCTGCGGAACAGTGAGTATCCGGCGGCTTTGCTGTCGGCGCTGGCGAGGACGCGTGCGACCACGTCGTCGGTGTCGCCTGGCAAGTTTGACTCAGTCATTGCTTTAACATTAGTTCCTCGAAGCAGGATAAGTTCCCTTTATGCCTTCCGACCACTATTTCACCCCGGCACCCGACAGCACCCTCAAACTCCGTCAGGTGAGCGTACAACTGGGAGGCCAGGAACGCGAGCTGACCACCGCCAATTCCGTCTTCAGCCCCGACCACATCGACACCGGCACCCAGGTTCTGCTGAACAACGCGCCCACCCCGCCGCCCGGGGGCGACTTCCTCGACCTGGGCTGCGGCTGGGGCCCGATCAGCCTGCACCTGGCTCTCGCCTCGCCCCGCGCCACGATCTGGGCCGTCGACGTGAACGAACGCGCGCTCGACCTGGTGCGCCTGAACGCCGAGAAGCTGGGCCTCACCAACGTCACGGCGGTCCTGCCCGAGCAGGTTCCCGCCCACGTCAGTTTCCGCACCATCTGGTCCAACCCGCCGATCCGGGTCGGCAAGACCGAGCTGCACTCGATGCTGCGCACCTGGTTGCCGCGTTTGGAGCCGGACTCGGATGCCTGGCTGGTCGTGCAGCGCAACCTCGGCTCCGATTCCCTGCAGCGCTGGCTCGACGGCGACCTTCCTTCGGAATTCACCACGTCTCGCCGGGCCATCAGCAAGGGCTTCCGCGTGCTTCGGGTCCAGCGGCAGGCCGAGCAGCCCCGCTAGCGCGCCGCGCAGGTCAGTTCAGGCGGCGACTCAGTTCAGGCGGAAGACCCCGTCGAAGACGAGCTCCGCGGGGCCCGACAGGGAGACGTGCTCGCCGTCTTCGGTCGGGAACATGCGCACGCCCAGCACTCCCCCGGTGACCTCGATCTGCCACTGGTGGGGGGCCCCGGCGCCGGCCCAGTGCCGGGTGGCCAGGGCGGCGGCCGCGGCGCCCGTGCCGCAGGACAGCGTCTCGCCGCTGCCGCGCTCGTGCACGCGCATCCGGATGCGTCCGACCCCGTTCACGACGAGCGGGTCGCCGGGCAGCACGAATTCGACGTTCGCTCCGGCGGCCGGGGCGGGATCGAGCTGGGGCACGACGGTCAGGTCGGCGCCCAGCAGCTCGTCTTCGTCCGCGAGGGCGACGACGACGTGCGGGTTGCCCACGTTGATGCCCAGGCCGGGCCGGGCGACGGGAAGGTTCCTGGCTCGAACGAGCGGCTCTCCACCGTCGAGCCGCCACCGGCCGAGGTCAACCTGATAGCCGGCGGCGCCGCGCTGCACATCGCGCACGCCCCCGCGGGTGCCGATGCTGAGCGTCTCACCGCGTTCGAGAACGGCCAGACCCTGCTCGACCAGGAACCGGGTGTAGACCCGGATGCCGTTGCCGCACATCTCCGAGACCGTGCCGTCGGCGTTCCAGTAGTCCATGAACCATTCCGCCTGGTCGTCCTCGGCGAGGGCCGCCGCCCCGGCGGGCAGGCTGCGGGAGCGCACGGCACGGATGATGCCGTCGCCGCCGATCCCGAAACGGCGGTCGCAGACGGCCCGGATTTGGTCCGGGGTGAGCTCGATCTGCCCGTCGGGGTCGGCGAAGAGCACGAAGTCGTTCCCGGTGCCGTGGCCCTTGGTGAAGTTCAGATCAGTTCCCATGGGAACCAAGTTTACGACGGCGAGTCCGCGGCCCAGTGCTCGGCGGGCCGGGCCGGGTCGGCCAGGCGCGCGAGCGCGCGGTCCAGCCGATCGGGGGCCGACGCGTCGATCCAGTGCGTCTGCGGGGACCGCTTGAACCAGGACACCTGGCGACGGGCGTACCGGCGGGTGATCTGCTGGGTCGTCTCGATGGCTTCCGGCCGGGTGAGGGTGCCGGTGAGCTGGCCGAGCGCCTGCGCGTAGCCGATGGCGCGGCTGGCGGTCACGCCGGTTTCGATCCCGGCCGGGATCAGGCCCTCGACCTCGTCGACGAGCCCGTCCGCCCACATCCGTTCGACCCGCGCGTCGAGCCGCGGGGTGAGTTCGGCCCGGGGTGCGCGCAGCCCGAGTGTGAGCGCGGGCATCCAGTACACGGGGGCGTCGGGCAGCGCCGCGGTGTGCGGGGCCCCGGTGATTTCGACTACCTCGAGCGCACGAACGAGGCGCCGCCCGTTGCTGGCGCCGATCCGGGCCGCGGCATCCGGGTCGACGGCCTTCAGCTGGGTGTAGAGGGCCCCGGGTCCCTGCGCGGTGAGTTCGGCCTCGAACCGGGCCCGCAGCTCGGAATCGGTTCCGGGGAATCGGAAGTCGTAGACCACGCTCGACACGTAGAGGCCCGATCCGCCGACCAGGATGGGCACCCGGCCGCGCCCCACGATGTCGGTGATCGCGGCGCGGGCTTCGGTCTGGTACCGGGCCACGGTGGCCTCGTCGGTCACCGCGAGAACGTCGAGCAGGTGGTGCGGGATGCCGCGACGGTCGGCCACCGGCAGTTTCGCGGTGCCGATGTCCATGCCGCGGTAGAGCTGCATGGCGTCGGCGTTCACGATCTCCGCGGGCCGCCCGGTCTCGGCCAGTCGCGCGGCGAGGTCGAGGGACAACTCGGACTTGCCCGTGCCGGTGGGGCCGACGATGACGATGAGCGTCGGGTCGACGGCGGGCGCCGTGCCCGTGCCGGCCGGGTCGGCGCCGGCTGCGTCGGTGACGGCTGGACCGGTGACGGTTCCGGGCTTCGGTCCCGGCACCCGCCTAGCGCTCCCCGTCGGTGACGTCGTAGATGGGCGTGGTGCTGGACCCGGTGGCCGCGGGCGAGCCCAACCGCAGGGTGGGCAGCCCGAGGGAGACCGCGCCGGCCCCGCCGGAGGCCCCGCCGTGGCTGGGCACGCCGCAGGCCTCGGCCTGAATGCGGTCCCAGGCGTCGCCGGCGATGGTGCGGCGGATGCGCAGCGGCGCGCCGTCGCTGGCGTCCGCGATCAGGTGGAACGGCGCGGCCTGGGTCACCGTCACGGTGACGAGGTCGCCCGGGCGCGGCAGTTCCGATCCGTCCGGCACGTCGAAGTGCACCAGGCGGCTGTCGGGGGCGCGCCCGCTCAGCCGGTGGGTGTCGGAGTCCTTGCGGCCTTCGCCGTTGGCCACGAGCAGCTCGACCTCACGGCCGATCTGGGCCTGGTTCTCTTCCCACGAGATGCGCTCCTGCAGGGCGGCCAGACGCTCGTACCGGTCCTGCACGACCTCCTTGGGAACCTGCTCGGCCATGGTCGCGGCCGGCGTGCCGGGGCGGATCGAGTACTGGAAGGTGAACGCGGTGGCGAACCGGGCCAGTTCCACGACCCGCAGGGTCTCCTGGAAGTCTTCCTCGGTCTCCCCGGGGAAGCCCACGATGATGTCCGTGCTGATGGCGGCGTGCGGCATTTGCGCACGCACCCGGTCGAGGATGCCGAGGAACCGCGCGGAGCGGTAGGACCGTCGCATGGCCTTCAGCACCCGGTCCGACCCGGACTGCAGGGGCATGTGCAGCTGCGGCATGACCGCCGGCGTCTCGGCCATGGCGTCGATCACGTCGTCGGTGAAGGCGGCCGGGTGGGGGCTGGTGAAACGGATGCGTTCCAGCCCCTCGATCTTGCCGGCCGCGCGCAGTAGTTTGCCGAACGCGAGGCGATCGCCGAATTCAACCCCGTAGGAGTTGACGTTCTGGCCGAGCAGGGTCACCTCGATCGCGCCGTCGTCGACGAGGGCCTGGATCTCGGCGAGGATCTCGCCCGGCCGGCGGTCCTTCTCCTTGCCGCGCAGGGCGGGGACGATGCAGAACGTGCAGGTGTTGTTGCAGCCGACCGAGATCGACACCCAGCCGCTGTAGCTCGAGTCGCGCTTGGTGGGCAGGGTGGACGGGAACGTCTCCAGTGCGTCGAGGATCTCGAGCTGAGCCTCGCCGTTGTGTCGGGCGCGCTCGAGCATGCTCGGCAGCGACCCCATATTGTGGGTGCCGAAGACCACATCGACCCAGGGCGCCTTCTTGAGGATGACGTCCTTGTCCTTCTGGGCCAGGCATCCGCCGACCGCGATCTGCATGCCCTCGTGGCGGCGCTTGACGGAGGCCAGGTGACCGAGGTTGCCGTAGAGCTTGTTGTCGGCGTTCTCCCGCACGGCGCAGGTGTTGAGTACCACGATGTCGGCTTCGTCGCCGTTCGCGGGCACGTAGCCGGCCGCCTCGAGCGAACCGCTCAGCCGCTCGGAGTCATGCACGTTCATCTGGCAGCCGAAGGTGCGCACCTCGTAGGTGCGGGCGCGGCCCTCCGCGTCGTGGGCCGCCACGGACGGCAGGATCAGGGTCGGCGTGCTCAGCGTCTCGGCGCTGGAGAATTGGGGCATAGCGGTGCTGCTGGTCATAGTGGATATAGCTTACGCGCGGGACCTGAGGATGCCGAGCCGGGGCCAGAGCCCCGGCTCACGCCCGCCGGAAATGCCTGCGACCTAGCGGAACCTGACGCTCGACGAGCCCGACGAACCACCGCGGGAATCCAGCGCCGCCTTCACGGCGACCCGCACGATGGAGGACGGGTAGCCCTTGCGCATCAGGAACGCATTCAGCCGGCGGTCGATGGTCTGGTCGTCGAGCCGGCCGAGTTGCCCCACCCGTTTGACGGCCACCTCGATGGCCCGTTCGGTCTCGTCGTCGGGCATTTCCTCGAGCTTGGCCAGGATCAGGTCGTGGTCGAGGCCGCGTCGGCGCATCTCGGCCTGCACACCGGTGCGCCCCAGTCCCTTGCGCTCGTGGTGGCTGTGCAGGATCTGGTCGGACAACCGGCTTTCGTCGATGTACGCCAGCTCGATGAAGCGCTCGATGATCTCCTCGGCGTCCGCGTCCTCGACGTCCGTCGAGGACAGCACCGTGCGGGCCTCCGCGATGGACAGCGAACGCCCGCGCAGGCGCTGCAGCAGCACCTGTTCGGCGTGCGCCCGTTCCGCGGCCGCGTCGAACACCGGCGCGGCTGCCTCGTCATCGTCTCCATCCTCCGGCCCGGCGCCGTCCCCGACGCCGGCCCCAGCACCGACCGAGGCGCCGAGCGGGGCATCGTCCCCGGCGTCAGCGCCGTCACCGGCCTCTGCGAACCGGTTTCCGGCCTGACCGCGCAGGTAGCTGACCGGAGCGAGCGCATCGTCGTCCGCGTCCGAGTCGCGGCCGACGGCCGGAGCGGGGACGGAAGGCTGCGGGGCAGTGCGTGCCGCGCTCTTGCGCCGTGCGGCGCTGAGCGAGATCACCTCGTCGGCGGGTTCGAAGTGAACCACGGCGCTACGCTCCCTTGCGTGCGGCGAGCTTCGTCTGGATCGACTCGGCCTTGGCGGCGGCGGCTACCTTGGCGGTCTCCGCGGCTGCGGCGGCAGCGATTGCCGCCGCGTCCTTCTCGGCCTTCTTGGCTGCGGCACCTTCCGGACCGACGCCGAGCTTGAAGAGGATCTTCTTCTCGATCTCGTTGGCCATGTCCGGGTTGCGCAGCAGGAAGTTGCGCGAGTTCTCCTTGCCCTGGCCGAGCTGGTCGCCGTCGTACGTGTACCAGGCGCCGGACTTCTTGACGATGCCCTGGTCGACACCGAAGTCGATCAGGCTGCCCTCGCGGGAGATTCCGATGCCGTAGATGATGTCGAATTCGGCCTGCTTGAAAGGCGGCGCCATCTTGTTCTTGACGACCTTGACCCTGGTGCGGTTACCGACGGCCTCTGTGCCGTCTTTCAGGGTCTCGATCCGGCGGATGTCGAGGCGCACCGACGCATAGAACTTCAGCGCCTTACCGCCCGAGGTGGTCTCGGGACTGCCGAAGAAGACACCGATCTTCTCGCGCAGCTGGTTGATGAAGATCATGGTGGTGTTGGTCTGGCTCAGCCCGCCGGTGAGCTTGCGCAGCGCCTGCGACATCAGCCGGGCCTGCAGTCCGACGTGCGAGTCACCCATCTCACCCTCGATCTCGGCGCGGGGCACGAGTGCGGCCACGGAGTCGATGACGATCAGGTCGATGGACCCGCTTCGCACCAGCATGTCGGCGATCTCCAGCGCCTGCTCACCGGTGTCGGGCTGCGAGACGAGGAGGGCGTCGATGTCCACGCCGAGCTTCTTGGCGTATTCGGGGTCGAGGGCGTGCTCCGCGTCGATGAACGCGGCGATGCCGCCGTTCTTCTGCGCGTTGGCGATGGCGTGCAGGGTCAGGGTGGTCTTACCCGAGGACTCCGGGCCGTAGATCTCCACGATGCGGCCGCGGGGCAGGCCGCCTATGCCGAGGGCCACGTCCAGCGCGATCGACCCCGTGGAGATGGTGTCGACGGGTGCGCGCTCGTCGCTGCCCAAACGCATGACCGAACCCTTGCCGAACTGGCGGTCGATTGCCGCGAGGGCGATGTCGAGTGCCTTTTCGCGATCTGCTGCTGATGCCATAATGGTCTCCTTCGGTCGTGCGTTGTGGCGCCTATAGGCTGTCGAACCCGACCACCGGGAAGACCCCGGTGCCCACTCTCAACAAGGCAAGTGCTGTCTGCCGCTGACGAAACCCGACTGTACGTGGCGCCTCCGACACTGGGTCGGGTGCTGCCGCGTAAGTGGATGGTTCGCTTGCGTCGTCTGCTGTTGAGGAGCCTACCAAGATGCGAACACGTATTCGAGAATTGGCACAGTTTTCATGGCGTGTCGTCGAAACACGCCACGCGAAGGCCCGGGCCGAACGGAGTCCCGGGCCGAAGGGTCAGAGGCGAGCGGCCGGAAGGCCGGCGCCGTGGCGGCGGCTCTGCGGGACATCCGTCTCGTCGCAGAGAGCCAGCCACACGTCGCGCGCAGAAGCACCGCCGGCCAGGGCCTGGTCGGCGGTGCATCCGAACGGGGTGAGGATCAGGTCGCGGGTGAGGACTCGCGAATAGGCGTCACCGAATTCATCCTTCAACGCTTGGCGGAATTCACTGAGACGCATGGTCGCTCAACCGAACTTGGGAACTGAAGCGAACATGGGAATGGGCTGGAATGACAGTGTGAACTAGCGCACCATCATGCCGTCGTAGGTGGCCACGAGTTCGTCCGGAACGGTGTCGGGGAACCTGTCGATTCCCTCGATGACCGCCAGTCGCTCGCCGACCTCCCGCATGATGACCGAGATCGGGGTCTCCAACGCATCTGCAACGGAGGCCAGAATCTCGGAAGACGCTTCCTTCTGTCCACGCTCGACCTCGCTCAGATAGCCGAGAGCCACGCTGGCCTTGCTCGCAACCTGGCGGAGTGTGCGCCCCTTCTGCAGGCGGAAGTCCCTGAGCACATCGCCGATTTCCTGTCTAACAAGAATCATCGGAACCTCCTTCTCGTACTGATTACTGGTGCTGATCAAGTACTGATTGATATTACTGGCGCCCACTCGACCGGTTGGTTTCGTGTATTGGATCGCAAGAGTACTACAACCTTGAATACCCCGACACTACCGATGACGACTGGACTTTTCTTGTGAATCTGCTCGGTGTAACCGGCGGATCCGGGGAACTATTCCACTGTTTCCCGGGCTAACAGCTGGCGCACAGCTTCCACCGCACGGGCGACGGTTCCGGCGCGGATCCCGGCGCGATCGCCGTCGAGCCGCAGCTCGACGGCCCACGATTCGGAGCCCCGGGAGAGGCCGAGGAACACTGTGCCGGGGGCGTGTCCGCTCTGGGCGTCGGGGCTGGCGACCCCGGTGGTGGCGACGCCGATGTCCGCGTCCCGGCCCCCGACCGCGAGCCGTGTGCGCGCGCCGGCCGCCATCTGGCGGGCCACGTCCGGGTGCACGGGTCCGTGCTCGGCCAGCAGGGCTCTGTCCACGCCGAGCAGGCTGTGCTTGAGCTCGGTCTGGTACGCCACCACGGCCCCGTTCACGACGACGGATGCGCCGGGGATGCGGATCAGTTCGGCCGCCAGTGCGCCGCCGGTCAGGGACTCGGCCACGGCCAGGGTCAGGTGCAGCCTGGTGAGGTCGGCGATCAGCAGCGCCGTGGCATCCGTCGCCGCCGACGGTTGAGACAGCAGCGGCTCAGGCAGCGGCGGCGCAGACAGCGACGGCTCGTCAGGCATGCGACCGTGAACTGCGGTTCTCCCGACGCGCGGCGACGAGGTAGTCGATGCCGGTGACGACCGTGAGGATCAGGGCCAGGGCCATCGCGGTCCAGTTGACCCAGTAGATCCAGTCGCCCAGCACCAGCCACAACGGCACGAGGGCCAGGGAGATGGCCACGGACTGCATGACGGTCTTGAGTTTGCCGCCCCGCGACGCCGGGATCACCCGGTCTTTCAGCATCACGAACCGGAACACCGTGATGCCGATTTCACGAACGAGGATGACGATGGTCACCCACCACCACAGCTCGCCCAGGATGGACAGGCACACCAGCGCCCCGCCGGTGAGCACCTTGTCGGCGATGGGGTCGAGGATCTTGCCCAGGTCGGTGACCAGGTTGTGCCGGCGGGCGATGGCCCCGTCGATCCCGTCGGTCGCGATCGCGACGATGAAGAGCAGAGCGGCCCACCAGCGGAGCGCGCCGTCCTGCCCGGCGTCGGCGAGGAGCATCCAGATGAACAGCGGGGCGAGCAGGATCCGCACGACCGTGATCAGGTTGGGCAGGTTCCAGTTACTGGGCCGGGCGGCGGGCGTTGATTTTCCGGGCGTTGATGCGGTGGCCATGGGTCACTCCCTGTCGGTCAGTTGCCAGGCGTCTTCATCGGGGGATGCCTCTTCTTCAGGGTATCCCTCCGACATCTTCGCGACCGGGTCGCCGGCGTAGCGGGGGTCGGGCCTCACATCGGCCTGGTGGGAGGCGGACGCCTGGGCATTCGCGGAGGCGGCGTGGTGTTCGGCGTCGGAGCCGCGCAGCAGCGCGAGCACGCCGGGCAGTTGCTCGACGCTGACGAGCACGTCGCGAGCCTTTGATCCCTCGGAGGGGCCGACGATCTCGCGGGACTCGAGCAGGTCCATCAGGCGTCCCGCCTTGGCGAAGCCGACCCGGAGCTTGCGCTGCAGCATCGAGGTGGATCCGAACTGGGTCGACACCACCAGTTCCGCCGCGGCGAGAAGCACCTCGAGGTCGTCGCCGATGTCGGAGTCGATTTCCTTGCGCGGGGCGACCATGGAGACATCCGGCCGGTAGTCGGGCCGGGCCTGCAGGGTGACGTGCTTGACGACGCGTTCGATCTCGGCCTCGTTGACCCAGGCGCCCTGCACCCGGATGGCCTTGGAGGCCCCCATCGGCAGGAACAGGGCGTCGCCCTGCCCGATCAGCTTGTCCGCCCCCGGCTGGTCGAGGATGACCCGGGAGTCGGTGACGCTGGTCACGGCGAACGCCAGGCGGGAAGGCACATTGGCCTTGATCAGGCCGGTGACGACGTCGACGCTCGGGCGCTGGGTGGCGAGGACCAGATGGATGCCGGAGGCGCGCGCCAGCTGCGTGATGCGCACGATCGAGTCCTCGACGTCACGCGGGGCGACCATCATCAGGTCGGCGAGCTCGTCGACGACGACCAGGAGGTAGGGGTAGGGCTTGAGGGTGCGCATGCTGCCGGCCGGAAGCACGAGTTCGTTGTTGACGACGGCCTTGTTGAAGTCGTCGATGTGGCGGAAGCCGAAGCTGGCCAGGTCGTCGTACCGCATGTCCATCTCCTTCACCACCCACTGCAGCGCCTCGGCGGCCTTTTTCGGGCTGGTGATGATGGGGGTGATCAGGTGCGGCACGCCGGCGTAGGCGGCCAGTTCGACCCGCTTCGGGTCGATCAGCACCATGCGCACCTCGCTCGGCTTGGCGCGCATCAGCAGGCTCGTGATCATGGAGTTCACGAAGCTGGACTTGCCCGACCCGGTCGAGCCGGCCACGAGGAGGTGGGGCATCTTGGCCAGGTTGGCCACGACGAAGCCGCCGCCGACGTCTTTGCCGACGCCGATGGTCATCGGGTGGGTGCTGTTGGTGGCCGTGGCGGAGCGGAGCACGTCGCCGAGGGTGACGATCTCGCGGTCCGTGTTCGGGATCTCGATGCCGATGGCGCTCTTGCCGGGGATGGGCGAGAGGATCCGCACCTCGTTGGAGGCGACGGCGTAGGACAGGTTCTTGCTCAGCGCGGTGACCCGCTCCACCTTGACGCCCGGGCCGAGTTCGATCTCGTACTGGGTCACAGTCGGGCCGCGGGAGAACCCGGTGACCTTCGCATCCACCTGGAATTGGCGCAGCACCTCGGTGATGGACTTGACGATCTCGTCGTTGGCGGCCGAGCGCGCCTTCGCCGGCGGGCCCTGAATCAGCGTGGTGTCCGACGGCAGCACGTAGGGGGCCTTGGGTTCGTCGGCGCCCGGGCCCGGGACCTGGGCGGGGCCGCTCGCCGCCGCCGCGAGGTCGAGCTCGTCGAAGCCGGGCAGCACCTCGGTCAGCCCGGTCTGCTCGTCGGGCTGGAGGCCGGTGGCCGAGCCGCGCGCGAGGTCGATCTCGCCGGTGAAGCGTTTGAGGGCGTCCTCGGCCCGGAGCAGGTCTTGGAGCACCTCGGTGCCGTAGTGCTCCTGGTTGAGGCTGGGGACCACGTGGGCGGGGACTTCGTGGGCGGGGACCTCGGGGACCTTCTCCAGCGCGGTGTCGAAACTGCCTCGCTTGTCGCCGCCGAGCAGGGTGCTGAGCGGGTCCGCGGCGGCCTGGCCGGCTGCGTGCTCCGTGCTGATCGCGCTGCCGAAGTCGGGGTCTTCCTCGCGGTTGCTGGTGTTGCGGCGCCACCACGGCAGGGTGCTGACGTCGTCGTCGACCCCGTCGAGCTCGACCTGCACGGACTTCTCCGCTTTGGCCTCCCGGCTGGCTTCGCGGGCGGCCGCCCGCTCGTCGGCGTCGGGGAGCTGCGCCCCGAACAGCCACGCGTACAGTTCGCGGCTGCGCTCCCCCACCCGGTTCGGCGGGGTCTTGGTGATGATGAAAAGGCTGAGGGTGAGCAGCAGGATGACGACGATGGTGCCGCCGATGGCGGTGGTCAGGTAGATCAGGGGCGCCGCGACCATCCAGCCGATGACGCCGCCGGACAGGGCGAGGGTTTCCATGCCGTCACTGGGAGCCGGCTGGCCGCCGAAGATGTGGCACAGCCCGGACACCGATACGAGCAGGAGCGAGAGGCCGATGCCGATGCGCCCGTTGTCGTGCACCGAGCTGGGTTTGCGGAAGAGCCAGACCGCGAAGAGCAGCATGATGACCGGCAGGGCGAACGCGACCCGCCCGAACAGCCCGCCGAAGGACCAGGCGTCGAGGGTCTGCGCGACGGGCTCGTTGATCAGGAACCACTCGATCACCGCGCCGGCGATGGCCAGGAGGACCAGGAAGAAGGGCAGCCCGTCGCGGCGTTCCTCCTTGGAGAGCTGCTCGGGACCGAGGGCGCGGGCGGCGCCGCCGGTGACGTGGGCGAGCGCCATCCAGGACCGCACGAAAGCACTCGGCCTGGTGTCCACCGCGGTGAACTTGACCGTTTTCTGGGTCGCGGTCCTGCTGACGGGCTTGCGCGCCGGGGTGCCGCGCGCGGGGGTGCTCCGGGCGCGGCCGTTCGACTTAGTGCTCGTAGCCATACCGTCAACGGTACTTCCCACCCCTGACATTGGGGGTTAGGCGACGGCGGGTGTCTGGGAGAGACGCCCCTTCACCCTGACCCGGATGCCGCGGCCCACCGGGGCGGGCGGCGGCATCCGTGTCGTGAACGGGGTCAGGCCTCGATCACCAGCGGAACGATCATCGGCCGGCGGCGGAAGGCGGTGTTCACCCAGCGGCCGACCGTGCGGCGCACGATCTGCTGCAGGGCGAACGGGTCGCGCACCCCGTTCTCGGCGGCCTCGGCCAGGGCGGCCACGATCCTGGGCCGCACCGCGTCGAACACGGAGTCGTCTTCGGCGAAGCCCTTGGCGTGGATCTCCGGGCCGACGATGACCTTGCCGGTCTGGGCGTCCACCACGATGATGATCGAGATGAAGCCCTCCTCGGCGAGGGTGCGCCGGTCCTTGAGGTCGGCCTCGGTGATCTCGCCCACGGTGGACCCGTCGACGTAGACGTAGCCGATGTCGAGCTGCCCGACCTTGCGGGCCACGCCGTCCCGCAGGTCGATCACCGTGCCGTCCTCGGCCAGCAGCACGTTCGCCTCGGGGACCCCGGTCTCCACGGCGAGCTTCGCGTTGGCGACCAGGTGCCGGTATTCGCCGTGCACGGGGAGCACGTTTTTGGGCTTGAGGATGTTGTAGCAGTAGGTCAGTTCGCCCGCGGCGGCGTGCCCGGAGACGTGCACCTTGGCGTTGCCCTTGTGCACGACCGCGGCGCCGAGCTTGGTCAGGCCGTCGATGATGCGGTAGACCGCGTTCTCGTTGCCCGGGATCAGGCTGGACGCCAGGATGACGGTGTCGCCGTGGCCGACCTCGACCTGGTGGTCCTGGTTGACCATCCGGCTGAGCACGGCCATCGGTTCGCCCTGCGAGCCGGTGGACATGTAGACGATCTTGTCGTCCGGGATGTTGCCGGCCTTCTTGAAGTCGACCAGCACGCCGTCCGGCACGGTGAGGTAGCCGAGGTCCGCGGCGATGGTCATGTTGCGCACCATGGACCGGCCGAGGAGCGCGACCCGGCGGCCGTTCGCGTGGGCGGCGTCGAGCACCTGCTGCACCCGGTGCACGTGGCTGGAGAAGCTGGCCACGATCACCCGGCGGGGAGCCCTTGCGATGACGTCGTCCAGCACGGGACCGATGGAGCGTTCCGTGGGGGTGAAGCCCGGGACATCCGCGTTGGTGGAATCGACCAGGAACAGGTCGACGCCCTCGGTGCCGAGCCGCGCGAATTCGCGCAGGTCGGTCAGGCGGCGATCGAGCGGCAGCTGGTCCATCTTGAAGTCGCCGGTGTGCAGCACCGTGCCGCCGGCGGTCTTGATGGCCACGGCCAGGGCGTCGGGGATGGAGTGGTTGACGGCGACGAATTCGAGGTTGAACGGGCCGAGCCGCTCCTTCTGTCCCTCCTTGACCTGCAACGTGTACGGCGTGATCTTGTGTTCCTTGAGCTTGGCCTCGATGAACGCGAGGGTCAGCCCGGAGCCGATCAGCGGGATGTCCTGCCGCAGCCGGAGCAGGTAGGGCACGGCCCCGATGTGGTCCTCGTGGCCGTGCGTGAGCACCACGCCGAGGATGTCGTCGAGACGGTCACGGATGGGGCCGAAGTCGGGCAGGATCAGGTCGACCCCGGGCTGGTGTTCTTCGGGGAACAGCACGCCGCAGTCCACGATCAGGATCTTGCCGTCGATCTCGAAGGAGGTCATGTTGCGACCGATCTCGCCGAGGCCGCCGATCGGGATGATGCGCAGGGTGCCCGGTTCGAGCGCGGCCGGGTCGTACACGTCGATGGGCATGGGCCCTCCTAGGGAGTCGGTGTGGCGTTCAGCGTGTGGTTCCCGCGACCTTCGGCAGTGCGCCGCCGGCTGCGGCGTTGCGGTCGGGACGGAAGTTCGAGAAGTCGACTCCGGGGATGTTCTTGACCAGGTCGATTTCGTCTTCGATCTGGGCAGCTTCCCACTCCTCGGGGCCGACCAGGGGCAGGCGCACGCGGGGGCTCTTGATCCGGCCGAGGCCGTGCAGGATGTACTTGACGGCGACCGTGCCGGGCACGTGGGTCATGCAGGCCCGCACCAGCGGTTCCAGCTGCTGGTGCGCGGCTGTCGCGGCCTTGAGGTCGCCCGCGTTGACGGCGTCCACCATCTGCCGGTAGGGCGTCGCCGCGATATTGGCGGTGACGCCGATCAGGCCGGTCGCGCCGATCGAAAGGTGCGGCAGCACGTTGGGGTCGTCGCCGGAGAAATACATCAGGTCGGTCTGGTTCAGCACCCGGCTGACCTGGGCCAGGTCGCCCTTGGCATCCTTGACGGCCAGGATGTTCGGGTGCTTCGCGGCCCGCAGGATCGTCTGGTATTCGATCGGGATGCCGGTGCGGCCGGGGATGTCGTAGAGGATCACCGGGAGGTCCGTGGCATCCGCGATCATGCGGAAGTGGGTGAGCACACCCGCCTGGGTGGGCTTGTTGTAATAGGGCGTGACGATCATGTTGCCGTCGGCGCCGGCTTTCTCGCTCTGCTTGGCGAGCTGCATGGCGTGGGCGGTCTCGTTGGACCCGCCGCCGGTGATGATCTTGGCGCGCCCGCCCGAGACGTCCTTGCCGACCTCGACCAGACGGATCTTCTCCGCGTCGGTCAGGGTGGACGTCTCGCCGGTGGTGCCGGTGACGACGATGCCGTCGGCGCCGGCGTTGATGACGTCGTCGATGTGCTTCGCCACCCCCGGCCAGTCGACCTCGCCATCGGCGGTGAACGGAGTCACCAGGGCGACGAGGACCTGGCCAAAGGGATTCTGAGACATAGACACGAGAGACAGGTTACCGGTCAGCGTCGCAGCGCACGCAGCCCCAGCCGGTGCGAATTCGACGGAGATTTTGGCCGAATCGCGCCGTTACGGCGCCAAAACGGCTTTTTGCGGCAATATCTCGGCTCTCCTGCTGCATCTGTGGGTCTTTCGGAGCGCCTTAACGGCCGCACGCCGCTTCCTGTCTAGGTTTCTGACTGTCAAGGAAAGAAACTTT
>NZ_SOGU01000005.1:0-22410 GCF_004403275.1 Cryobacterium sp. TMT4-10 | reverse complement strand
TGGAGCTACGAAATGCTGCCCGACGGCACTCTCAACTGGACCTCACCGACCGGGCGGCACTTCATCAGCGAACCGGCCACCATCATCCAGCCCCAACCGTCACCGAAAGCGGAACACGACGGACGGGCGCCGGAACGGAAACCGGTACTGCCGGACGAGTCCGACGAGCCGCCGCCGTTCTGAGACGCCGTTTCTGATCCTTCGGCGGGTTGCGCCGTGAACCTATCCGCAAACCGGCGCAGGCGAGATCAGCTGACGATGTACTCCGCGTACGACTTGCGGATCTTGTTCACCTTGGGCAGGGCCACGGCCATGCAGTAGCCCTGACCGGGGTTCTTCGCGAAGAAGTCCTGGTGGTAGTCCTCGGCCACGAAGTATTCGTCGAGCGGCTCGATCGTGGTGACGATGCCGTCGCCCCACCATTCGGCGGCGCGCGTGCGCGCCGTTTCGAAGAGCTGCTTCTGCTCGTCGTCGGTGTAGAACATGGCGGACCGGTACTGGGTGCCCACGTCGGCGCCCTGGCGGTTCAGCTGGGTGGGGTCGTGCAGAGTGAAGAACACGTCGAGGATGACGCTCTCCGGGATGACCTCCGGGTCGAAGGTCACGGCGATGGCCTCCGCATGACCGGTGCGGCCGGTGCAGACGGACTCGTAGCTCGGGTTCGGAGCGGTTCCGCCGGTGTAGCCGGAGACCACATCGGTGACGCCACGCAAGACCCGATACACGGCATCGAGACACCAGAAACATCCACCTGCGACCACAAAAGTTTTCACGCCCCTAGAGTAACGGAATGACCTTCGTACCTGCTCCGAACCGCTATGCCGACATGACCTACCGACGCACCGGCCGGAGCGGCCTCAAGCTCCCGGCGCTGTCCCTGGGTCTCTGGCACAATTTCGGCCATGAGCGGCCCATCGACACGCAGCGCGCCATCCTCCGCCGCGCGTTCGATCTCGGAGTCACCCACTTCGACCTGGCGAACAACTACGGCCCGCCTCCCGGTTCAGCCGAGACCAATTTCGGCCGCATCTTCGCCGAGGATTTCCGTCCCTTCCGCGACGAGATGATCATCTCCAGCAAGGCCGGCTACGACATGTGGCCGGGGCCGTACGGCGATTTCGGGTCCCGCAAGTACCTGCTTTCCTCCCTCGACGCGAGCCTGGGCCGGCTCGGTCTCGACTACGTCGACATCTTCTACTCGCACCGGCCTGACCCGGAAACTCCGATCGAGGAGACCATGGGAGCGCTGGCATCCGCTGTTCACCAGGGCAAGGCCCTCTATGTCGGCATCTCCAGCTACACCCCGGAGCAGACCCGGGCCGCCGTGGCGGCCCTGGCCGAGCACAAGGTCCCCCTCCTCATCCACCAGCCCCGCTATTCGATGTTCGACCGCCACATCGAAGACGGCCTCTTCCCGGTTCTCGACGAACTGGGCGTGGGCAGCATCGTCTTCTCGCCGCTCGCGCAGGGTCTGCTCACCGACCGGTACCTCGGCGGCTCGGTGCCCTCGGACTCCCGGGTCGCCACCAGCCGGTTCCTCTCCGAGACCGTCCTCACCGACACCTACCTCAACCGGGCCAGGGCGCTCAATGCCATTGCGCACGAGCGCGGCCAGACCCTGGCTCAGCTCGCGGTCACCTGGATCCTGCGCCAACGTTCGGTGACCAGCGTGCTCGTCGGCGCCAGCAGCGTGCACCAGCTCGAACAGACCGTGGCAGCACTGGACGCCCCTGCCCTGACCAACGACGAAATCGCCATGATCGAACCGTACGCCGTGCACGGCACCGGACTGGGCTAGAGCGGGTGGGCTACCTCTACGCTCTCCTCGCGTCGCTGCTCTTCGGCCTCAACGGCAGCACCACCAAGGTGATCGTGGAGGCCGGGCTCTCCCCCGCGCAGTTGACGTTCTTCCGGGTCACGGTCGTCGCCGTGCTGGCCGGCGGCCTCCTGGCGCTGACCAACCGTCGTGCGTTCCGGATCAACCGCCGGCAGCTGGTCGTGATGGCCGTGCTCGGCGTCGCCGGGGTCGCCCTGATCCAGTGGTTCTATGCCCTGGCGATCAGCCTGCTGCCGGTGGGCATCGCGCTGATGCTCGAGTACGCCGGCGTGCTGCTCGTCGCCATCGTGGCCCGGTTCGTCTTCAAGGAACGGGTGAAGCCCCGCATCTGGCTGGCCATCGGCTGCGTCCTGATCGGGATGGCCGTGGTCGCCCAGATCTGGGCCAGCACCCTCTCCGGCCCGGGCGTGGTGGCCGGGGTGCTCGCCGCGATCTGCCTGGCCGTGTACTTCCTGGTCGGGGAAAGGCAGGTCGCCTCGACCTCGCCCCTGGCCGTCTCGTTCTGGTCCATGCTCTTCGCCAGCGCGTTCTGGCTGGTGTTCAGCGCGTGGTGGCAGGTCGAACCGCAGATCCTGGTTCAGGACGTCGCGCTGCACGGCAATCTCGAGGCGGTTTCGCTCCCCCTGTGGGTTCTGATGGTCTGGAACGGGGTCTTCGGCTCCTTCGCGCCGTATCTGCTCTCCTATATGGCGCTCGGCCGCCTCAACGCGACCGCGGCCGGAATCGTCTCCGCCTCGGAGGTCATCTTCGCGTTCGCGTTCGCGTTCCTGTGGCTCGGCGAGTCCCTCGACGGCCTGCAGATGGCGGGAGTCGTCCTCGTCCTGGCCGGCATCGTCGTGGCCCAGACCGCCAGGCCGAACAAGGTCCTCGACCTCGACCTGGCCAGTCAGGACCTGGCCATGATGGAGGGTCCCGCCCGCTAACCAATTCGACGGAGATTCTGCTGCAAACGGGCGCTTGCGGCGTGTTTGGGCCCGTTTCGGGCAAAATCTCCGTCGAATTCGTTCCGAAAGCGGGACTGCGGAGGGGCGGAGGCGTCCCCGTTGGCACCGGATGTCGGTGGCCCGGCATAGCGTGATGACACCATCACCCGCGGCCGGCCGATCTCGGAGGAATCCCATGTCCACAGCATTCCGCTCCACCGCAATCCGCTCCACCGCCTCGCCCGTGACGATCACCGCGTCGCCGGCGGTCCCGTCCTTCCGTGGTCTCGTTCTGGTCCCCGTGCGGTCCGGGCTCTGGCGGGTCATCGGCCGGTCCGGCGCGGTCCTCGGCCACATCGAACGGCGCACGGATGCCGACGGCGACCGTTTCGCCGCACGCCGCCTGATCGCCGCCACCCGTAGCAGCGATCTGGGCACGTTTTGGCGCATCGACGACGCCGCGGACTGTTTCCGCTGACCAGCGCTCGAATCACGTCCTCTCACGTCCCGTTCGCAACGATTGCGTACACGTGGGTCATGTCGATCGGGCACGCCGACGTTGTTCCCCGCAATCGGGCCGGGACGCCGGTAAAGTGCGCTCATGCAGTGGTGGAATAGTTTCGTATCCTGGCTCACGGCAGCCAGCAACCAGGCCGTGGTGTTCGGCGCCGTGGTGCTCATTCTCTCGATCGTCGTCGCCAGCCTCCTGGCGGCCTGGGTCTCCCGCGGGGCAGTCAGAAGCCTGCTCGCACAGCACGATCGTGAGCTGAAGGCCTCCGTGATCGGCACCCTCGTGGATGCCGCGACCGAGGCATCCGTGTGGAACTCGCTCACCCCGCAGGAGCAGGTCATGGCTGATCGCGCGGTCGGTCAGGCCGACGTGCAACTGCGCCTGCTCCCGATCAAGGGGGCGAGTGTCGCCGCTAACTGGGCCGCGCACCAGCTGGCCGAGCTCAAGCGCACCTCCGCGACGTTCGGCTACCAGCTGGAGCCGGCGCTGCTCGAGTTCCGCGACCGCCTGATCGAGTGGCAGAGCAAGCCTTCCCGCACACGCAAGGTCTTCCAGAGCGACCTCGACCGTTGGAAGGTGGCGAACACCACCTCCGAGAAGAGCCTTTTGGCCGAACAGGATGCCTGGGCCGCCCAGCAGCACCACGACCAGTTCACGGAGCACGCCGCTCCGGTTCCCGCCCCGCTCAACTACGCGGCCGGCACCCCGTCACCGTCCACGGAGACCCAGCGTCTGCTCGACGACGTGCAGGCCCTCGAGGTTCGCCCGCTCCCCCTCCAGAACTAACGACCCAGAACCAACGACCGGCACACAGTCTCACCCCCACACACAAAACTGGCCCGTCCGTCATCCGACGTACGGGCCAGTTTTCTGTCTGGTGCACAGCGCGCGAGTCCGCCCGCCGACCGGCAGAGCGGCCGGTCAGCGCCACCAATCATCGAACATCGACGCGGGCACCCGGCGCTTGTGTTCGTTGCTCAGGTAGCGTTTCTCGATCGCGACGGCCGCGTCGTCGGCTACCGCACGCCCTTCGAGGAAGTCGTCGATCTGTTCGTACCGCAGGCCCAGGTTCGCCTCGTCCGTCTGCCCGGGATTGTCGTCGAGCAGGTCGGCGGTCGGGAGCTTCAGGTAGAGGCGGTCGGGCGCGCCGAGCTCGACCAGCAGGGCGCGGCCCTGGCGTTTGTTCAGTCCGGTGAGGGGCAGGATGTCGGTGCCGCCGTCGCCGTATTTCGTGAAGAACCCGGTCACGGCCTCCGCGGCGTGATCGGTGCCGACGACCAGCAGACCGTGGGATCCGGCGAGGGCGTACTGGGCGACCATACGCACCCGGGCCTTGACGTTCCCCTTGTCGAAATCGGGCAACGGCCAGCCCAGGCTGTCGGCGAATTCCGCCTCGACGCCGTTGACGGTTCGTTCGATGTTGAAGGTGATGGTCGACCGGGCGTTGATGAAGTCCAGGGCCAACTGCGCGTCGTCTTCGTCCCGCTGGACCGCATACGGCAGCCGTACCGGGAGAAAGATCGCCGGGTGACCGGCCGCGGTCAGGTGCTCAACGGCAAGCTGGCACAGGCGCCCGGCCAGGCTGGAGTCCTGGCCACCACTGATGCCCAGGACGAAACCCTTCGCCCCCGTCCGCACGAGATAGTCGACGAGGAATTGCACCCGCCGCCGCACCTCCGCAGCAGGGTCGATCTGTGGGGACACGTGCAGTTCCGCGATGATTCGCGCCTGAAGTTCTCGCATGCACCGAATCTATCAAGCCGGCCGCCGAATCGACCGCCGCGTCCGGCCCCGTCCACGCCCGCACAGACCGGCGCCCGACGAGGACGAGCGGAGTCAGTCCGTGGGCTCCGTCAGGTCGACCACGTGGGACTTGGCGTGGGAGCGCAGGGACTCGATGCCCTTGAGCGCTTCTGCCTTGGTCTTAAAGTTCTCCGACGAGGCGATGACCTCGCCGTTGTTGGCCTTGAGCCTGAACCCGTAACCGCCGGTGCGTTCTGCGAAAACTTCATATTTGCCGGACATGACACACTTTCTTCTTCTTCGAGGAAAACGTCACCGGTCGATTGGCCGATATATCAAGACTACTCGCCGCGCACCGGGGACTGCACGCCGCCCACGCCGACGTCGACGCTCGACCTCGGCCCACCGCAGGGCATCAGCCGACCGATTGCAGGGACATATGCAAATCGCGCAAATAGCGGCAGGATGTCCGCAGAGACTCACCTGATTTGCTCTCATTCCTGAATCATCAAGGAGGAAAGACCAATGAACTTGTTGCTGATCATCATCGCAATCATTTCCGTGGGGCTCCTCATCACCGGTGGATTGGTTCAGTCTCTGAACTTCCTCCTCTGGGTGGGGATCGTTCTCGCGGTGATTGCCATCATCGTTTGGCTCGTCCAGTTCATCTCCGGCCGGTCCAAGCACGTTTGAGTCCGAACAGTGCCCAGGCCGGCTCGCTGATCAAGCCGGCGGCCGTGGCCGACCGGCCCGAGTGTGGGTATACGGTGCCCCCGGTAGGAATCGAACCTACGACAAGCGGATTAGAAGGCCGCTGCTCTATCCACTGAGCTACGGGGGCGGAGAACGTTCAACGATACCGCAGACCAGGCTCCGGAGTGCGGAACCGGCCTCAGACCGCTTTCGCTGCCGCGACGAGCACCTGCGCGAGGGTCGGCACCCCGCTGGCCCGGAAGACCTCCACCCCGGCCTCGTCCCGGACGATCACGGTGGGCGTGATCCGGATGCCGTTGGCCTCCGCCTCGGCCACGTCTCGCGCCACGTCGAGCTCACGCACATGGGCCTGCGGAACGAGGCGTTCGACCTCCGCCAGGACCGCACGGGTCTGCCGGCACGGCTCGCAGAAGGCGGACGAGAAATAGGTGAGCTCCATCAGGGAATCCTTCTTCGTGTGCCGCAGGGAAGGCCAGTCTACGAAAGCGGGCCGCGGTGAGGCCACGGCCGACCGGACCCGGCCGTGATCGCGGCCAGGAATCGTGGTCGGCGGCCGCCGATAGACTCGGCTCATGACAAAAAGTAGTGACCGGTTGGTATGGGTTGACTGTGAAATGACCGGTTTGGACATTGACACGGATGAATTGTGCGAGATCGCGGTGGTGATCACCGATTATGACCTGAACATCATCGATCCGGGCCTCGACCTGGTGATCAAGCCGAGCGCGGCCGCACTGGAGAACATGAACGACTTCGTGCGCGACATGCACGAGACCTCCGGCCTCATCACCGAGATGCCGAACGGCCTCACCGCCGCCGAGGCAGAGCTGCAGGTGCTCGACTACGTGCTGAAGTTCATCCCGGCCGACCAGAAGGCGCCGCTGGCCGGCAATTCGATCGGAACCGACCGGGCATTCCTGACCAAGTACATGCCGCGTCTGGACAACCAGCTGCACTACCGCAACGTGGACGTGTCCTCGATCAAGGAACTCGCCCGGCGCTGGTACCCCCGCGTGTACTTCAACGCCCCGGCGAAAGACGGCGGACACCGCGCCCTGGCCGACATCCTCGAATCGATTCGCGAACTGGCCTACTACCGCCAGACCGTGTTCGTGAGCGACCCGGGGCCCTCCAGCGACCAGGCCAAGAGCCGTGCAGCCGAAGCCGTGCACAACTTCGGTCCAAACATGTAATAGAATTCATGAGTTGCCTTTCCTGCGGGAAAAGCAACGCATGGTGGGTATAGCTCAGCTGGTAGAGCGCCTGGTTGTGGTCCAGGAGGTCGCGGGTTCAAGCCCCGTTACTCACCCCAATAGAAGTACCGGCTTCATCACGATCTGAAATTCATTTCCTCTCCTGCGCCCGGCGATTCTCTGAGCGAGATCGGCTGCTCCTAGACTCGCCGGAACGACATCTGACGAAGGAATTCCTATGCGCGCTCGTTACACCCTCCCCGCCCTCGCTGCCGTGGCCGCCCTCCTGCTCACCGGCTGCGTCGACAATTCCACGCCCGCCACGTCGGGAAGTTCCGGGAAAGCCGACAGCAGCGTGACCAAGGATGCCGCCGCCGAGGCAATGCTCCCCGACGCCGTCCGGGCGTCCGGCAAGCTCGTCATCGGCACGAGCCCGAACTACTCCCCCAACGAGTTCAAAGACGACTCCGGCAACCCGATCGGCTGGGACATCGAACTGGGCTCCGCCCTCGCCGCGAAACTCGGACTCACCGCCGCCTACAAGGTCGCCAATTTCGACACCATCATCCCGAGCATCATCGGCGGCAAAATGGACCTGGGCATCTCCTCGTTCACCGACAACCTCAAGCGCGAGGAGCAGGTCGACTTCGTCAACTACTACACCGCGGGCATCCAGTGGGCCTCGGCCACCGGCAAGACCGTCGACCCCGACGACGCCTGCGGACTGAAGATCGCCGTGCAGACCACGACGTACGAAGACACCGACGAGATCCCGGCCAAGAGCGACGCCTGCGTCGCCGCCGGCAAGCCCCCGATCGACAAGCTCAAGTTCGACACCCAGGATTCGGCCACCAACGCCACGGTGCTCGGCCAGGCCGACGCCTTCAGCGCCGATTCGCCCGTCACGCTGTACGCGATCTCCAAGACCGAAGGCAAGCTACAGACCGCCGGCACCTCCTTCGAGGAGGCGCCGTACGGGATGGCCGTGGCCAAGGGTTCCAAACTGACACCGGCCGTGCAGGCCGCCCTGCAGTCGATGGTCGATGACGGCTCCTACGGCAAAATCCTGGACAAGTGGGGCGTTGCCGCCGGTGGCCTCACGACCATCACGATCAACGCAGCCGCCAACGGTTAGGCCGTTCGCGTCGTGAGATTCGCGTCGTGAGATGCTGAACGGATGCTGCCGCTGAATCACGACGAGTTCGAACGTCTCGTCATCGACGAGCTGGATCTGCTGCCCGACGACATGGTCGACGGCCTCGACAACGTCATCTTCGTGGTCGAGGACCGGCCGGAAGACGGCAGCCTCGATCTGCTCGGCCTCTACGACGGCGTCGCCCTGACCGAACGCGGGCAGTACGGTTTCGGCGAGATGCCCGACCGGATCGTGCTCTACCGCGAACCGTTGCTGGCCCTGTGCGCGGATCTGGACGAGCTGCGCGACCAGGTGCACATCACCCTCGTGCACGAAATCGCACATTTCTACGGCATCGACGACGACAGGCTGCACGACCTCGGCTGGGGATGACCGTCGGACGTTAGCCTTGCGTCATGAGTAGATACCGACCTGGCCGCATCATCGGCAGCGCGGTCGGCGCCCTCGTCATCCTCGCCGTCGGCGTGTACGGCCCGGCCACCCTGCTGGGCCCGCTGCCGGCGGCGTCGGCGACGCTGGACACACCCGCGCCCGGCCCCGCCAGCGCGTCCCCGCCCGTTCTCCCGGCGGCCGGCGGCAGCGCGGTCATCGGGCTCACCACGCTCACCCCTGATCCCACCGCGCCGACCACGGTCACCCTCAAGGCCGGCGACCTCGGCGAGCACGTCCCGCTGGCGGTCGGCGGCACCAGGGATGCCCTGCCGATGGCGGCGGCGACGAAGATCGTGACCGCGCTGGTCGTCCTGGCCGAGAAGCCGCTGCCGGCGGGGGACGCCGGCCCGAAGATCCCGATCTCGGCCGCCGACTACCAGGACTACATCTCCTACGGCAGCACCGGCGCCCGCACAGTCGTCGTGTTCCCGGGCGAGGAATGGACCGAGACGGAGCTGCTCCAGGCTATGGTCCTCGGCTCCAGCAACAACCATGCCGACACCCTCGCACGATGGGCCTTCGGCTCGATCGACGCCTACGTGGCCGCCGCGAACGCCTGGCTGGGCACGCAGGGACTCACCGGCACGGTCGTCGCCGACGCCACCGGCCTGAGCGAGAAGAGTGCCGGAACCGCCACGGACCTGGCCCGGCTGGCCGGGCTGGCCGCGTCCGACCCGGTAATCGCCGGCATCCTCGCCCAACCGGCCTCGGCCCTGGTCGGCCAGCGCGGCGTCGACAACACCACGGCGTTCCTGGCCGACGAGGGCGTCACCGGCATTTCCCGCAGTTACACGGATGCCGCCGGCATCTGCTTCCTCTTCACCGCCCAGGTGCGCACCGGGGCATCCGTCTTCACCTTCGCCGGCGCCGTGATCGGGGAGCCCGACTACGACGCGCTGACCGCGGACGTGACCGCCCTGATGGAGAGCGCCCGCTCGGGAGTCACCGAACTGCCCGTGCTCGCGCTGGGCGACGCCTACGCACGGTTCAGCACCCCCTGGGGTGCCACGTCCTCCGCGACCGTGCGCACGGCCAAGACCCGGTTCGGCTGGCAGGCCGTGGCACCCGGAGTCGCCGACGTGAAACTGGACAGCATCTCCACCGGGCGCGCCGGACGCACCATCGGCCGGGTGTCGGTCGAGGCGGGCGGGGAGAGCGTGTCATCACCCCTGGTGCTCGACCGGACAATCCCCGCACCGGGACTCGGCTGGCGGCTGTTGCACCCCGTGGCGATGATCACGGCCCTGCTCGATGCCAATAAGTGACCGCGAAAAGGTGACCGCCACGGTCAGCGACCGCGAGCCCGCGAACGAGCCCGGCTGAGCGCTAGTCGGTTTCGTGGGTGAATTCGTACGGATCGCTCTCACCGGCGTCGAAGCGATACCGCACGTGCAGGCGGCCCTGCACGTCGCGTTCGTCGACCTCGTCGTACCAGAACGTCGTTTCGACGCCCTCGACGGCCGCCATCATGCTGATCCGCGGGTCGTGCTTGCCGTGGATCAGGGCACGGGTGTCGACCTGCCCCGCGAGGGGCCCGTCGGTGAACTCCGCGGTGTACATTACGTCTTTTTCGGTTTGACCGGCCATGTCTTCAACCTAGCCTGCCCGCGGGGCTTCCCGCAGTGTTTCCGGCCGCGGCGAGCCGGATCGTCGCCTGCCGTTCCGGCCGTTCCCGGTTGCGGTAGGCCTCCCACTCCGATTGCCACTGGTCCCAGTGCGAACGGAACGCCTCTCCGTCCCGGGCCAGGGCGCGCTGCTTGCGCAGCCGGTCGTCGGCGTCCAGCCACACCCGGATGTCGCTGAGCGGCAGGTTGGCGGCGGCCAGCGCCCCGCAGCCCTCCACGATCAGCGGGCGCGCCGGGTCGACGAGGTGCCACTCGG
This sequence comes from Cryobacterium sp. TMT4-10, assembly GCF_004403275.1. NCBI lineage: Bacteria > Bacillati > Actinomycetota > Actinomycetes > Micrococcales > Microbacteriaceae > Cryobacterium > Cryobacterium sp. TMT4-10. Next base: position 12,020 of record NZ_SOGU01000005.1, on the reverse strand, counting down.
CCGGTTGGCCGCGCTCCCAGTCGTAGCGCTGCCAGGCCCCCGGCGCCCCCCGCCGACGCGGTCCGAGGATGTGGTCGGTCAGCTGGGCCACGGCGGCGTCCAGCCCGTTCCAGCCGGGGTAGATGTCGTCCAGGCGCACCAGCACGGGCCTGACCATGCCCGGCCAGGCCAGGACGAGGGCGTCGGCCAGGGTGCTCTTGCCGGCCCCGCTCGGACCGTCGATGAGCACGACTGGCGTCGGCCCTGCGGCCGCCAGGGCGGCCAGGACGGGCGCGAGCAGCAGCATCCGTTCCGGGTCAGGCGAGCACAAAGTTCCAGCTTCCCGTTGCCACGGAGACGAATACCGCCAGCAGCGCGACGACCAGGCCGATCCCGACGAGTGCGAATTCCCGGCCGCGGAAGGTGGCCGGCCGGGCCCAGGTGCGCCGTACCGGGGCGCCGAAACCACGCGCTTCCATCGCGGTGGCCAGTTTGCTGCCCCGGCGGATGGACAGCACGAGCAGGGCGAACCCCTGGCCGGCCAGGCGACGGATGGCGCCGCCGTCCCCGATCCCCCTGGCCCGCCTGGCCAGTTCGAGGGCGCGCCAGTCCTCGATGAACAGGCCGACCAGTCTCAGCCCGGCCAGGCCGCCGAGCACGAACCGGGACGGCAGCCGAACGATCTGGGCGAGGCCGTCCGCCAGGTCGGTGGGGTCGACGGTCACGAACAACACCACCGACGGCAACCCGATGGCCAGGATGCGCAGCGTGGTCGCGATGGCCAGTGCGGTCGAGCCCTCGGTGACGTGCACCAGCCCGAGGTGCCAGTATTCCTGCCCGGACGCCTGGCCGTACAGCAGGGTGGTGAGCCCGGCCGTGGGGGCCGCGATCCAGACCGGGAGGGTGCGCCAGAAGAAGGCCCGCAGGGACAATCCGGCAAAGAAGAACAGCACGGACTCGCAGGCCAGCGCGACGGCGGCGGACACCCAGTCGACGGTCAGCATGAGCACACCCGCCAGCAGCAGTGCGGCCGCGAGCTTGGCCACGGGGTTGACCCGGAAGATGGCCTGCTGACCCCGGGCGGGCGCGAGCACGCTCATCGGGCGGCCGCCACTCTGGGTGCCTGGGCCGGGGCGGCCATCGGGAATTCGCGGTCGGCGAGCGCGGTGACGAAGTCGGCGTCGTGCGAGACCGCGACAACGCCCGTGCCCTCCGTGATGAGTTCCTCGAGCAGAGCCACGATCTCCCGCCAGGTGCGGAGGTCCTGGCCGAAGGTCGGCTCGTCCAGCACCAGGAGCCGCGGCCGGGTGGCGAGCACCGTGCCGACGGACAGACGGCGTTTCTCGCCGCCGGACAGGGTGAACGGGTTCGCGTCGGCCAGCTGGTCGAGGCGGAGCCGCTGCAGCACCTCGTCGACCCGAGCGGTGATCTCGGCCTCCGGCCGGGCCAGCGCCCGCGGTCCGACCGCGAGTTCGGCCCGCACGGTCGCGGCGACGAACTGGTGCTCCGGGTCCTGGAACACCGTTCCGATCCGGGTGAGCAGCTCGCGTGACTTCCAGCGGATCGGTTGCGCGCCCGCCCCGGCCGCGAATGCGTCGCTCGCGAGCACCCGCCCCGACGCCGGCTTGAGCAGCCCCGCAAGGGTGAGCGCCAGGGTCGATTTTCCGGCGCCGTTCGGGCCGGTGATCGCGAGCGCAGACCCGGCGTGCACGGCGAGTTCGATGTCAGAGGCGACGACGGCATCCTTGGTGCGGGCAATGGACAGTGCCCTGGTCTGCAACAGCGCCGTGCTCAGTGGTCCCGTGCTCAGTGGTCCCGTGCTCAGTGGCCCGGCGTTCAGCGAGCCCGTGCTCCGCGGCGCCGCGCCCCGCCGGGACGCCGGCAGTCCGCTCCCCCGGCCCGGAACCCAGACACCGACCTTCGCCAGCTGTTCGCCCTGACGGGTCAAGACCTCGTCGGGGTTCCCGTCGGCAAGGATTCCGCCGCCCTGGTCGAGCACGACCACCCGGTTTACCAGGCCCTGCCAGACGGCCACCCGGTGTTCGATCACGATCAAGGTGGCCTCCGAGTGTTCGAGCACCCGGGCCACGGAATCGCGCACGGACAGGACCCCTTCAGGGTCGAGGTTCGCCGTCGGTTCGTCGAGCAGCAGCAGGCCGGGGCGCATCGCGAGCACCCCGGCCAGGGCCAGCCGCTGCTTCTGCCCGCCGGACAGCGCCGACGTCGGATGGCTGAGCGGCAGATCCAGGCCGACCATCTCGAGGGCGTCGTGCACCCTCCGCCAGATCTCGTCCCGCGGCACGCCGAGGTTCTCGCAACCGAAGGCCACGTCATCGCCGAGGCGGGCCAGGATGACCTGCGAATCCGGGTCCTGCAACAGCAGGCCGGACTGGCCGCGGGCCGCGGTGGGCTCTTGGCCGTTCACGAGCAACCGGCCGGTCTGCTCGCCCTCCTCGTCGCCGCCGAGCACGCCGGCCAGGGCGTGCAGCAGCGTGGACTTGCCCGCGCCGGACGCGCCGAGCAGCAGCAGCCGTTCTCCGGGGTCGATCCGCAGGTCGAGGCCCCTGACCGCCCAGCCGCGGCGACCGGCATGCCGCCAGCCCCAGTCACGGGCGAGCATGGATGCCCCCGGGACGGTGGCCGCTTCTGCCGGTGTCATGGCTGTGCCCCTAGACCCGGGGCCGGGTCGAGCGTCCTGCGGCGAAGCGCGAGAGGGCGCCGGTTCGCGCCAGCCCCCGCATCGCGAGCCAGGACAGCAGGCCGGCGACCACGATCCCGGAGACCACGGCGGACAGGGCGTAGATGGTGATGAACGGGGCGGCGGACCCGGGGTACCAGAGCAGGAGGTCGTTCACGGCCAGCGCGAGCCCGGCCCCCGCTCCCGCGAGCAGCGCCACGTAGAGACGGTAGTTGGCGTAGAAGAAGAGCGCGAAGACCAGCTCGGCCCCGAGCCCCTGCACGGCGCCGGAGACGAGGATGGTGGCGCCCCAGGCCGTGCCGCCGACCAGGGTGGAGACGACGGCCGCGAGCAGCTCGGTGTAGAGCGCCGCGCCGGGCTTGCGGATGATGAGCCCGCCGAGGACGCCGGCGAAGAGCCATCCGCCGCCGAGCAGGGCCTGCAGGCCGGGAAGCAACGGCGTGAGCAGCCCGCTCAGCGGGTTGTAGGCCTGGTTCCAGACGATGAAGATGAGTCCGCTGGCCACGCCGATGACGCTCGCGATGACGATGTCGACGACCCGCCAGCGGAAATTCCGCGGCGAGCGTTCGGTGGACCGGGTGAGAAGGGTGGTGTTTGCGTGCACTGGTCGTGCCCTTTCCGTAGTGTTTCCAGGGCACGGGTACGAGATAATCTGCCTCCCTGCGCTGGCATGATCCAGATCAGGTTCGACGGTCGAAGCTTCAGAAGCTTCCTCTCAGCCCGGTTGACCGGACTCCCGTGTTCGTTTCGAGTATAGGCCGCGGCCTAGACTCGCGGCATGGCATGCCGACCTGAGATCGCCCGCACGGGCCGCCCCCCGGGGAATTCCCGGTGAGCGCGGTCGTCCCGCTGGTGCTCGCCGGACTGCTGCTCCTGTTGATGCGCCGGTTCATTCTGCGCCGGCGACGGATGCGGCGGGGCCTGCCGGTGTCCGGGCCCTGGCACTTCCCCGCGTGGCTGCGCCGCGGTCGCCGGCGCTGAGTCTCCTCTCCCGGAGGCCGCACGCCGCCGTGTACTCTGGGTAACGGTGAGTCGGGAAGCCTGGTCGACATCCGTTTTGGCGTGCCATGAACCAGAGGACCTCCCGTGACTTCACCCCACCCGCCTGCCGGCCCCGGCGAAACCAGAGCCTGGATCTTCCGCCGCAGCAGTTACCCCGAGTACCAGCGCGTCGCGTCGATCCTGCGCAAGGAGACCGTCGGCGGCGCCCTGCTGCTGCTGGCCACCGTGCTCGCGCTGATCCTCGCCAACACGCCGGCCGCCGACGGCTACTACGCCCTGCGGGACTTTGAAATCGGTTACGAGCCCTGGCACCTGAACCTCAGCCTCGGGGCATGGGCCGCCGACGGGCTGCTCGCCGTCTTCTTCTTCCTCGCCGGGCTGGAACTGAAACGCGAGTTCGTCGCCGGTGATCTGCGCACGTTCAGCCGTGCGGTCGTTCCGGTCACCGCCGCCGTGGGCGGCGTCATCGTGCCCGCGCTCATCTTCGTGGCCATCAATGCCACCTCCGGTGCGGAAACCCTGCGCGGCTGGGCGATCCCGACCGCCACCGACATCGCCTTCGCCGTGGCGGTCCTGGCCGTGATCGGGTCCCGGCTGCCGAGCGCCCTCCGCATCTTCCTGCTCACCCTGGCCGTGGTCGACGACCTGCTGGCCATCGGCATCATCGCCTTCTTCTACTCCGCCGACATCCAGCCGCTCCCGCTGCTCCTGGCCGTGGTGCCGCTGGGCGTGTTCGCGTTCCTGGCGCACCGGTACTCGGTCTTCTTCGGCTCGACGCCCTGGGGCGCCGCGGTCATCCTGCTGCCCCTGGGCCTGGCCACCTGGGCGCTCGTGCACGGCTCCGGCATTCACGCGACGGTGGCCGGCGTTCTGCTGGGCTTCGCCGTGCCGGTGATGCGCAGCCGGCGCGGCGGCGGGCCCGGGGCAGGCCCCGGCCTGGCGGAGAACCTCGAGCACCGCATCCGCCCAGTCTCGGCCGGCTTCGCCGTTCCCGTGTTCGCGTTCTTCTCCGCCGGGGTCACCATCGGCGGGGTGGCCGGCCTGGGTGCCGCCCTGGCCGATCCCGTGGCCCTCGGCATCGTGGCGGCCCTGGTGCTGGGCAAGCCGATCGGCATCATGCTGGCCACCTGGGTGGTCACGAAGACGACCAGGGCCTCACTGGACCCGGACCTGGCCTGGGTGGACGTGCTCGGCGTGGCCATGCTCGGCGGCGTGGGCTTCACTGTGTCCCTGCTGATCGCCGAACTGGCCTTCGGTCAGGGCAGCCCGCACGACGACCATGCCAAGGTGGCCATCCTGACCGGGTCGCTGCTGGCGGCGCTGCTGGCGACCGTGGTGCTGCGGGTGCGCAACCGGCACTACCGCATCATCGACGAGAAGGAACGGCTCGACGCGGACGACGACGGGATCCCCGACGTGTTCACCCCGGAGCAGGACTCCTGAGCGTTATTTTTTCAGGGCGCGGATCACGCGGGCCAAGGCCTTGCCGGCCACCCAGACGAACGGGATGCCGACGGCGAGCAGCGAGATGACGTTCGGTTCGAAACGCAGCGTTCCGCCCGACCTGACGTAGGCGCCGATCGGCAGCGAGGCTCCGCCACCGCCGCCACCGGTGCCACTGCCCTTGTCCTCGGATTCCCCTTCACCACCGCCGAACCCGTAGTACACCAGCGCGACGGGGACCATGCTGACGCCGTCGATCTGGACCGGGTCACCGTAGGCCGATTTCACGCCGGCCGAACGAGAGATTTCTGCGAGCTTTTCCGGAAGGCTAGTCATGCCCTCAGGCTACCCCTTGTCTGGTTTGGGCGTGCCGGGGCGGGCCGAGCCGGGTCGTGCCGGGCCCAGTAGCGAGGCCGGCCGCACCATGCCCAGGCCGAAGCGCGCGGTCACCGAATCCACCGCCCGCTCGGCGCCCCGCCAGTCGTCATCAGGGTCCCACAGCCCCGCGCCTCCCCCGTCACCCTCGCCGAGCTGCTCGACGCGCACGCCGATCAGCCGCACCCGGATGCCCTTCACCGCGAGCAGGTCGAAACTGGCCGCCGCCTCCTCGTAGATGCGCCGCCCGACGTTGGTCGGTTCGGCGAGGGTGCGGGAGCGGGTGACGGTACTGAAATCGGGGTAGCGCAGCTTCAGCACGACGCAGCGGCCGACCAGGCCGGCGCTCCGCAGCCTGACGGCCACGGCATCCGCCTGCCGCAGCAGTTCGCTGCGCAACCGGGCGAGGTCGTTCACATCGTGCTCGAACGTCACCTCGTGGCCGACGCTCTTCTCCTCGCGCTCCACCGTGACCGCCCGGGGGTCGCGCCCCCAGGCCAGGTCGTGCAGCTTGCGCCCGGCTGACTCCCCCACCGCTTTCTGCAGCACAGACAGAGGCGTGTCGGCGAGGTCGCCGATCCGGGCCAGGCCCAGGCGCAGCAGGCTCTGCTCGGTTGTCGCGCCGACCCCCCAGAGGGCGCCGACGGGCAACGGATGCAGGAACGCCAGCGTGTCCTCCGCGGGGATGACGAGCAGGCCGTCGGGTTTCGCCCGGCTCGACGCCATTTTCGCGACGAATTTCGTCGAGGCGGCGCCGACCGAGCAGGTGAGTCCGGTCTCGGCCTCGACCCGGCGGCGGATCAGCGCGGCGATCACGGCCGGTGACCCGTGCAGCCGCCGGGCCCCCGCGACGTCGAGGAATGCCTCGTCGATGCTGAGCGGCTCGACCAGCGGGGTGATGTCCCCGAAGATCCGCATGACGCGCGCGGAGAAATCCTTGTACCGGCTCATATGGGGTTCGAGCACGACCGCCGACGGGCACTTGCGCAGGGCGAGCGCCATCGGCATGGCCGAGTTGACGCCGTAGCGACGGGCCACGTAGTTCGCCGCCGTCACCACGGACCGGCCCGACCGGTGGCCCACGATCACGGGCTGGTCGACCAGCTCCGGGTGGTCCAGCAGCTCCACCGACGCGAAGAACGCGTCCATGTCGATGTGCAGCAGGGTCGCCGAACTGTCGTCGACCGCTTCGGCCGAGACCGTGCGGTCGCTACCGTCCTGCCTACTCATGGAGAGACCCTAACCCACACCGTCGACACCGCTCCACCCCGGCGCTGTTCCACCCCGGCGAGGAATGCGAGCGGACGGTCGGCTGTTGCACCGGGAAACGATTGGAACGCCATGACCGACGACCTCGCGACCTTTGACTGGATTGCACTGCAGAAGCAGGCGGCCGGGGAATTCAGCGCCAGGGTGGGCGCGATCTCGGACTGGTCCGCGGCGACGCCCGACACCGAGTGGACCGTGCGGGAGCTCGTGCGCCACGTCGTGATCGAGCAGCAATGGGTACCGCCGCTGCTCGCGGGCCTGACGGTCCTGGACGCCCGGCGCTCCCTCCCCCCGCTGGGCCCGGACCTGGCCGCGGAATGGGAGACCCACTCCGCGCTGGCCACCGCGGCGTGGACGGCGACGGCTGCCGACGCGCCGGTGCAGCTGTCGTACGACACGGTCCCGGCCTCCGACTACCTCCGCGAGCAGGTCTCCGACGTGACGGTCCACACCTGGGACCTGGCCAGGGCCACGGGCGCCGACGAGGCCCTCGCTGATGCGCTGGTCGAGGCGGTGTGGAGCGTGTTCGAACCGCAACGGGACACCCTGGAGGCCAGCGGCCTCTTCGCCTCCCCCGTGGTCACGAGCGAGGACGCCCCACTGCAGTCACGCCTCCTGGCGCTAACCGGCCGCGACGCACGCCGGTAGGCCTGCCCGGGCGCTGACCGGTTACCGGGGGACCTTCTCGGCGCCCGCGAGGCGTTGGGCGATGTAGATCGGCACGATCGAGACGAGCACGAGCACGACGGCGATCACGTTCACGACGGGCGCCTGATTCGGTCGGAACAGGTTGTCCAGGATCCAGAGCGGGAGCGTCTTCACCCCGGCTCCGGCGGTGAAGGTCGTCACGATGATCTCGTCGAAGCTGAGCGCGAAGGCCAGCAGCCCCCCGGCGAGCAGCGCCGACCGCAGTTGCGGGAAGGTCACCAGCCGGAAGGTGGTCCAGAGGCCCGCGCCCAGGTCGGCGGAGGCATCCTCAAAATTGGTGCCGAGCCGCCGAAGCCGGGCGATCACGTTGTTGAAGACGGTGACGATACAGAACGTGGCGTGGGCGACGATCACGGTCGCGATCGACAGCTGCAGGCCGAGGATGGTGCGGAAGGCGTTGTTCAGGGCGATGCCGGTGATGATTCCGGGCAGCGCGATCGGCAGAATCACCAACAGGCTCACGGCGTCCCGCCCGAAGAACTCGAAGCGCTGCAGGGCCAGGGAGATCAGGGTGCCGAGCACGAGCGACACGATCGTGGCGATCAGGGCGATCTGCACGCTCGTGACGACGGCGTCGAGTGCGCCCTCGCTGCGGAAGGCCTTGCCCCACCATTCCAGGGTCAGGCCCGGCGGCGGCCAGGTGAGGCTGGTGCTGGTGCTGAATGAGTTCACCAGGACGACCATCAGGGGCAGGTAGATCACGAGCAGGATCAGGGCCGTGATTCCGGCCAGGATGGCCCGCGCTGGGCGGCTCAATCGCATGTCGTCCCCTACAGGTTTTCCAGCGCGCCGGTGCGGCGCACGACGGCCAGGTAGCCGAAAATGATGACGATCGGGATCAGCGCGATCGCCGCGGCGAGCGGGAGGTTGTTGGCGGCGCCCACGTTCGTGTAGACGAGGTTGCCGAGCATCTGGTTGGCGCCGCCGACGATGTTCACGGTGATGTAGTCACCCAGGGAGAGGGAGAAGCTGAAGATGGATCCGGCGATGATGGCCGGCCAGATCATCGGCAGCACGACCAGGCGCAGCGTGGCCCCGGTCTTGCCGCCCAGGTCGCCCGAGGCCTCGAGCAGTGAATCGGGAACGCGTTCCAGGCCGGCGTAGATGGGCAGGATGACGTACGGCAGCCACAGATAGGACAGGGTGATGATGGTGGCCGGCAACCCGTACCCGGGGGTATGCCCGCCGAAGGGCGCCACCAGCCACTCATAGATGCCGTCCTGGGACAGCACCGACCGCCAGGCGTACGCCTTGACCAGATAGCTGGCCCACAGGGGCATCAGCACCGCGATCACCAGGATGCGCTGCCAGCGGGGGCTGGCCACCTTCGCCATGTAGAAGGCGATCGGCAGGGCCACCGCGATGTCGATCACCGTCACCAGCACGGCCACGCCCACCGTGCGCACGGTCACGGTCTGGTAGAGCGACCCGGTCAGGACGGTGATGATGTTGTCGAGCGTCCAGGTCTGCGAGATGGTGCCCGTGAACGTGTCCACGGTCCACAGGGCGGTGATCAGGAGCGCGGCCAGGGCCGCGATGTAGACCAGGCCGAGCCAGAACAGGGGTGCGGACAGCAGGAGCGTCAGCCGCAGGCGCGGGTGCTTGCTCAGCAGGACCGAGCCGCGCCGGGCGATGGTGTCCCGGTGAGGGGGCACCACCGCCCGCAGCTCGGGCTGAGCGGGTGCGTCAACCGTCATGATTCCTCTTCTGTCCTGATTGAATCTGGACCGTTAGCCCTTGATTTCCTGCCACGCGGTCGTCCAGGCCGCGTAGTCGGTGCACTTCACGTCGGTGCGCCCGTCGAGGCATTTCTCGATCGGGGTCGACCAGTACCAGATCTGCGCCGCGTATTCCTCGTCGCCGGCGTGGTAGGTCGCGCACTGGTTGGGGTCGGTCGTGAAGTCGCAGGCGGCCTGGTTGGACGGAGCCTCACCGAAGTACTCGGTGGCCTGGGCGTTGGCTTTCGGGCTGGCGATGTAGTTCAGCCAGGCGTAGGCACAGTTCGGGCTCTTGGCCTGGGACGCGATCATCCAGGTGTCCGACCAGCCGGTGACGCCCTCCTTGGGCAGAACGACCTCCGCCGGGGTGCCCTCGGCGAGGGAGTTGCGGATGACCTGCCAGGTGGTGCCCACGACCGTGTCGCCGGTCTCGAACGCCTGGATCGACTTCAAGTAGTCCGACCAGTACTCGCCGATGTTCTCCCGCTGCCCCTTGAGCAGGTCGACGGCCGCGGCAAGCTGGGTCTCGTCGAGCGCGTAGGGGTTCTTGATGCCGAGGTCAGGCTGGTGGTACATCAGGTACATGGCGGCATCCGCGATGTAGATCGGGGAATCGTAGGCTGTCACCTTGCCCTTGTACTGGCCGGACTTGTCGAAGACGACGTCCCAGGACGCCGGGGCCGGAGTGAACACATCCGTGTTGTACATCAGGAGGTTCGCTCCGTAGCCGTGGGGAATCCCGTAGGCGACCCCGTCGACGCTGTTCCAGGACTGCATCTTCAGGAAGTCGTAGACGCCCGCGTAGTTGGGGATGAGGTCCGTGTTCACCGGGGCGACGTCCCCGGCGGCGACCAGGCGCAGCGACGCGTCGCCGGAGGCGGCGACCACGTCGTACTCGCCGGTCTTCATCAGGTTGAACGCCTCGTCGGAGGTGCCGTAGGTCTTGCTGTTGACCTTGCAGCCCGTCTCGTCTTCGAAGGCGCTCACCCAGTCGACGGCGGGGTCGTTGCTGCCGTCCTCGACGTAACCGGGCCAGGCCAGGATCGACACCGATTTCTCGTTGGCTCCGAGTTTGGTGGGAGCTTCGCTGCTGGCGGTGCCCTCGCTCTTTCCGCTGGTGGTGCCACAGGCGGTGAGCAGGGCAACCGAGACGATCGCCAGGCCCGTGAGGGCTGCCGATTTACGGTGTGCTGTGAAGCGTTTCATCGCGTTCTCCATTCCAGTTATCGTGCTGTTTCGGTGGCTGGTTCGGTGGGCTCGGTGGCGGATTGCCCGATCACCTGGCCGTTGATGTGGCCCGTTCCGGGCACTCCGGGCTGTCCGTCGGCGGGCGCGGAGCCCGCCTCGGCGGCGACGGCGGTCGACTTCTCCAGGGCGACCACGTCACGGTCCCCCCAGCCGATGCTCACCCGTGACCCGCGCTCGTCTTCGCTCACCCGGTGGGCGTCGTTCTGCTCGAGCACCACGATGCGGATGCCGGCGTCGAGGTCGACGATCAGGCGCGTGCTGCTGCCGACGTAGATCACCTCGGCGAGGGTGCCGGCGGCCGTGCGTTCGGTGGCGAGGGCGGCATCCGTTCGCCCGATGCTGATCTTCTCCGGACGCAGGGTGTGGATGCCGCCGCGCCCGAGCAGCACGCGCGACAGGGCATCGGTGAAGATGTTCGAGGTTCCGACGAATGCCGCGACGAATGGGGACACCGGCCGGTCGTAGATCTCGGCCGGGGTGCCGAGCTGCTCGATCCGGCCCTCGTTGAAGACCGCGATCCGGTCGCTCAGGGTGAGGGCCTCCTCCTGGTCGTGCGTGACGAAGATGAAGGTGATGCCGAGTTCCCGCTGCAGTTCCTTCAGCTCGACCTGCATCTGTTCGCGGAGCTTGAGGTCGAGGGCGCCGAGAGGCTCGTCGAGCAGCAGCACCTTGGGGCGCACGACGGTGGCACGAGCCAGGGCGACCCGCTGGCGCTGTCCGCCGGACAGCTGGCCGGGCTTGCGGTTTCCGAAGCCGCCCAGGCGCACGGTCTCCAGGGCCTGCTGCGCCTGCGCGTGCCGTTCCCGCTTGGAGACCCCGCGCACTCGCAGCCCGTAGGCGACGTTGTCGAGCACGCTCATGTGGGGGAAGAGGGCGTAGTCCTGGAAGACGGTGTTGACGTCGCGGTCGAAGGGAGCCCGGTTGGTGACGTCCTGACCGAGGAGGGACACCGTGCCGGAGGTGGGCTGCTCGAAGCCGGCGATCAGGCGCAGGACCGTGGTCTTGCCGGAGCCTGAGGGCCCGAGCATGGAGAAGAACTCCCCCTCGGCGATGTCGAGGTCCACGCCGTCGACGGCGTTGACGGCGCCGAAACTCTTGGTCAGTCCGGTCAGCCGAATGGCGGGTTGGTCAGCGGTCACGAAGTCTCCTAGCTCGCTCTGACCTAAATCATATGGAAAGGAATGTAAGAAGTGTGGTTTCTGAGGTTGCGGTCCGGTCACGATGAACTCGTGCAGCCATTATGGCCTCGGTGGCCGGCTGCTGCTCGGCCCCGGAGGCGGCGGTCGACCGGCCGCCCGTGGGCCGTCGGCGAGCCAGGACTTCTCCTCCACAATGTGGCCTTGATCTGGGTATCCACAGCGCAGACTCCGGCGGGCGGATGCGGCGGCCAATGTCGGTGGGTGCCCGTACCGTGATTTCCAGGAAGCCCTCGTTCATCGAACAGCAGGAGATCCGCGGTGAGTACTTCGACGCCATCCGCCAGGCGCACGGCAAGCTGGCCCAGGACGCCGCCGCACTGGCAGACCTCATCGACGAGGCCCACCGATTCGCGACGGGGACCGCGGATACCGCGCCGCGGG
>NZ_SOGU01000013.1:0-21295 GCF_004403275.1 Cryobacterium sp. TMT4-10 | reverse complement strand
TCCCGCCTTCTCCGGCCTGTTCGCGCCGTACTGGCGTGCGGATGCCCGCGGCGCACTGGTCGGACTGACCCGGTACGTGAACAAGGGCCACATCGCGCGGGCCGCCCTCGAGTCGATCGCGTACCAGAGCCGCGAGGTGCTGGACGCGGTCAACGCCGATTCCGGAGTGCCGCTGACCGAGCTCAAGGTCGACGGCGGCGCCTCCGCCAACGACCTGCTGATGCAGTTCCAGGCCGACATCCTGGGCGTGTCCGTCGTGCGTCCGGTCGTGGCCGAGACGACCGCCCTCGGCGCCGCGTACGCGGCCGGGCTGGCGGTCGGCTTCTGGAACGACCTCGGCGAGTTGCGCGCCAACTGGCAGGAAGACGCCCGCTGGGAGCCGAGGATGGACGTCGCCGAGCGCGACCGCCTGCTGCGCAACTGGAAGAAGGCCATCACCAAGTCCCTCGACTGGGTAGACGCCGACGTCGTCTAGCGCCCCGCCCGCCGAGTTTCGGCATCCGCCACCCCAATCCTCACTTCCCCCACCTCGGTGGCCAACTCAGGAAAAGCGTCGCCCCGGCGATACCGGGCTGCGGTGCGGTGCGGCGGCATGACTCCGTCCGGCCGATCCTCCTGAATTAGCCACGGGACGGCAGGGAACCATGAGTTCTCCCCAGAGCTGGAACCCGGGACTTTCCCCCCGGTCTCCTGTGATCCGGCGGAAGACCCCGGAGGCTGCCCACACTGCTGGTCATGACCTGGGCCGACTACTTTCGCGTCAATAACCTGCAGATCGCCGAAACCGGAGCGCTGAACGCCGCCGGCGCCAACTGGCGCGTGCTGCGGGGCGCCGTCGAGAACGGCTTCCTGGTGAGAGCTCGCCGGGGCCACTATGCGCTTCCAGGTACGGATGCGCACATTCTGGAGGCGGTGAGGCTCGGCGGGCGACTGGCCTGCGTCTCCGCCGCGGCACATGCCGGAATTTTCGCGCTGGACAGCACCTTCGCGCATATCCACCTCGATGCAAACGCCTCACGGTTGCGGGCTCCGCACGACCGTTTGCAGCAGCTGACCGCCGACAACCGCGACGGCGTGGAACTTCACTGGGGTGGGCTGCTCGCTCCGACCGCGGGCACTGAGTTCAGCGTGGCGTTGACCGATTCGCTGGTTCAAATTTTTCGGTGCCAACAGCCACGATCCGCGATCGCTTCACTCGACAACGCCTTGCATCAGAGGCAGACTACGTCCCAGGACGTGACCGCCATTTTCGCCGCACTGCCTGGCGACCTTCAGTATCTGCGACCGCTGATCGACGCGCGCAGCGAATCCGGGCAGGAGACGCTGCTGCGCTTCGTCGTCAGGGAGGCCGGATTCGACTTCGACATCCAGGTGGAGATCTCGGGCGTCGGCAGGGTCGACATGGTCGTGGAGGGGCGGATCGTGGTGGAGGCCGACAGCAGGCAGCACCATGACGGGTGGGAGGCACACGTCCGCGACCGGTCCAGGGACCGTGTCCTCGCGGCGCTGGGCTACCTGAGCCTGCGGGTGCTTTACCGCGACATCGTCCACCACCCGGAACGAATCGTCGCCGCGATCACCGGACTCCTCTCGGCCACCGGCCACTTCCGCACGTTCATCGTCTGACCAGTACGTTTACGGGTTTGCGGCCGGGCGTCGAGTTCCAGACAGCCGGCCCCGTTCGCGCCCAACGCCTGTGGCTAACTCAGGAGATTCGCCGAAAAGCTGCGAGCGGCCCGTGAGATTCCGGGGCCGAAGAGCCAGAAAATGACGGTTGTCCTGAGTTAGCCCCACGCATGCCCTGAAGGGACGCCCAGCTGGACGCATTCGCCAGGCCGGTCAAGCCGTACCGCCGGGGCGACCGCAGACGCGGCAGACGCGGCAGGCGCGGCGGGAGCGGACACCCGCTAGCCGGCGACGCCGGCCGGCCAGCCGGGCTTCGGCGCCCGGTCGTCGGTGGCGCGCAGGCGCCCGTGCCAGGCCGGCGGGTACGTGCCGTCGCGGTGCACCTGCACGGCGGGGGCCTCTCCCGTGAACGTGAACCCGGCCCGCCAGGCGGTGCGCGAGGACGGCATGTTCCCGACCAGGCACTGCCAGTTAATCGTGGAGACGATGCCGTTGGCGAAGACCCAGTCGATGACGAGGCGCTGCGCCTCGGGGATGAGGCCGCGCCCCCGGTGCGGGGCCCCGAGCCAGTAGCCGAGTGACGCGTCCGGCACGCGGAAGCCGATCACGCCCAGTAGTTCGGGCGCATCGGCGGCCCGCACGGCCCAGGTGTACTCGAGGTCGGAGGCCCAGCCGCCGGGCACGTACTCCGCAATGAAGGAGTCCGCGTGCGCCCGGGTGTACGGCCACGGCACGGTGAGGTACTTCTCGAAGAGGGGATCCTGGCAGTACGCGAAGATCGTCTCGGCGTCCGCGGGGGTGGGCTGGTCCAGCCGCAGCAGCGGTGAGGACAGGTCGACCGGTTCCACGGCTAGCGGCGGGGAAGCAGGCCGACGCGGTCGAAGGCGCGCGCCAGCGTGGCGTTGGCGACCCCGGCGGCGCGGTCGGCGTTCAGCGCGAGGAGGCGGTCCAATTCGGCCGGGTCGTCGAGGAGCTCAAGCACCCGCGAGCGGATCGGGCCGAAGGTGCCGGTGACCACCTCGGCGAGCCCCTTCTTCAGGTCCCCGTAGCCGCGGCCGGCGTACTCGTCCTCGATCGACTGCACGGACCGCTCCGCCAGCACCGAGTAGATCGTCAGCAGGTTGGACACACCCGGCTTGTTCTCGCGGTCGAAGACCACGCCGCCATCGGCATCCGTCACCGCGCGCATGATCTTCTTCGCCGTCACCGCCGGCGCGTCGAGCAACCAGATCACCCCGGCGTGGGACTCGGCCGACTTGGACATCTTCGAGGTGGGGTTCTGCAGGTCGTAGATCTTGGCGGTCTCCTTGACGATGTCCGCCTCCGGAATCACGAAGGTGTCCCCGAAGCGCGAGTTGAACCGTGCCGCGATGTCGCGGGTGAGTTCGACGTGCTGGCGCTGGTCTTCGCCGACCGGCACGACGACCGTGTCGTAGAGCAGGATGTCCGCGGCCATCAGGATCGGGTAGGCGAACAGTCCGACCGTGGTGCCGTCAGAGCCCTGCTTGGCGGACTTGTCCTTGAACTGGGTCATCCGGCTGGCCTCGCCGAAACCGGTGATCGTGTTCAACACCCAGGCCAGCTGGGCGTGCGCGGCCACATGCGACTGCACGTACAACGTCGACGCCGACGGGTCGATGCCGCTGGCGATGTACTGCGCGGCCGTGCGCCGGGTGTTCTCCCGCAGCTTCGCGGGGTCCTGCGCCACGGTGAGGGCGTGCAGGTCCACGATCGAGAAGTACGCCTCGTGGGTCTCCTGCAGGGACTTCCAGTTCAGCAGCGCGCCGATGTAGTTGCCGATCTGGAGCGAGTCGGCGGACGGTTGCATGCCGGAGTACAGGCGGGGTTTGGTCATGTGATCAGATCTTTTCATAGCGTGTGGCCGCCGTCAGGACCGGCGGCGCGAGAGGGAGGGAAACCAAAGGGAGAGAGAAATTAGAGGGAGAGGGGAATCAGAGGGAGTAGTCGACGACTACGGGGGTGTGGTCGGACCAGCGCTGGTCGTAGGCCGCCGCCCGGTCGACGGCATAGTCGGTGACGGATGCCGCCAGCGCCGGCGTGGCCAGCTGGTAGTCGATCCGCCAGCCGGTGTCATTGTCGAACGCCTGGCCGCGCCAGGACCACCAGGTGAATGGTCCGTCCACGTCGCCGGCCCATTTGCGTCCCACGTCGACCCAGCCGAGGCCGGCCCCGGCGTTGTAGTCGGGTGCGTCTTCGGCGCCGACGATGCGGTCGAAGTAGGCGCGTTCCTCCGGCAGGAAGCCGGCCCGCTTGACGTTGCCGCGCCAGTTCTTGATGTCGAGCTTGCGGTGGCCCACGTTCAGGTCGCCGAGCACGACGGCCCGTTCACTGTGAGCGGCCAGTTCCGGCAGCCGGGCGAGCATGGCGTCGAGGAACTTGAACTTCTCGACCTGTTTCGGGGTGGCGACCTCGCCCGAGTGCACGTACGTGCTCACCACGGTGACCACCTTGCCGTTGACCAGGTAGTCGGCCTCGAGCCAGCGGCCCGCGCTGTCGAACTCCGTGGCGCCGAGTTCGACTCGGTGGATGGTGGCCGAGGAACGGCTGGCCAGGGCCACCCCAGCCCGGCCCTTCGCGGTCGCCGCGTCGTGCAGGATGTTCCACTCCGGGCCGAGCAGCCCCTCGAGGTCCTCGGTCGACGCGCGAACCTCCTGGAGGGCGAGGATGTCCACGTCCCGCTCGGCCAGCCAGTCGCCCATCCCCTTGCGGTAGGCGGCGCGCACGCCGTTCACGTTGACGCTGGCGATGCGGAGGCGCGTCGGGTCGGCAGCAACGGAAGCCGCGGAAGCCGCGGACGCGGCGGACGAAGCAGGGTCGGAAGTGGCAGGGTCGGAAGCGGCGGTCGAAGCGGAAGGCATCCCCCGATTCTACTTTGGCTCTGGACCGGGGTCGCCGGCAGCGATCTCTGCGGCTCGCTTCTCGGCGGCGCGCAGGCGGCGCGCGGTGAGCAGGCGGCTGGGCCAGGTCGCGACGTCGTGTGCATTCCGGGCCTCCCGGAGCTCGGCCAGCACGACCACCCGGAGCGCCTCCTCTTCCTGCCGGAGCTTCTCCGCGGCAACCTCGTCCGCGCTGATCCGACGTGGCGAGAGTCCGGCGTCATCCATCCCGACGGCGATCCAGGATGCCGAGAGCAGCGTCAGCGTGCTGGTCAGGTTGAACCAGATCAGGAGCCCGATGATCACGGCGAATGTGGCGAGCAGCGGGTTGCGGCCGGCGCCGGCGAGCAGCGTGCTGCCGAGGATCTTGAGCACGCCCAGGCCCGCGGCGCCCAGGAGGGAGCCGGTGATGAGCTGGCGGAAGGGGATCCGCAGCCGGGACAGCACCCGGAACAGTGCGGCGAGGGTGATGGTGTCGATCACGAGCACGAGGAGTAGCCCGACCGAGCGGGCGGCCGCGTTGAACCAGAACGAATCCCGGGAGACGCCGACCAGCCCGAACAGCGCCCCGAGCGCCTCGGTGCTCGCGATGGAGATCAGCGCCGAGACCACGAGCACCACCGCGAACAGCAGGCCGAGGCCCAGCTCCCGCAACTTCACCCAGAGGACGAAGGTCTTGTCGGGCGGCATCCGGAAAATGGTGCGCACCGCCTGCGCCGTCGTCGAGAGCCAGCCGAGCACGGTCGCGAGCAGGCCGACCAGGGCGAGCACGCCGGACCAGCCGAAGACCCGGGCATTGGCCAGGTCGGTGGGGTCGATCACGCCGTCCTTGCCGATCAGCCCGGGAACGGACTGGTTGATGAAGGAGTAGAGCGTCAGCTCGAGGTCGGGGTTCGACGTGATCCACAGCCCGGCGATGGAGAAGACAAGCCACAGCGCCGCGAACGTCGCGAAGATGGCCTGGTAGGACATGCCGCCGGCGAGGATGGGCCCCCCGCTGTCCCCGAACCGGGTGTACACCCGCACGGGGCGCGAGCGCATGACCCGGTTGATCAGGGTCTTCGTGCGGTCGATGGCGGCGGGAGTTTTCACTTGTTCAGCCTAGGCGGCGGCCGTGCGGCCCGGAACGCGAAAAGGCCGGCCTCCCCACGACGAATGATCGTGGGGAGGCCGGCCTTTTGGAACCCGTTCGGTTACTTCGTTCCTCGCAGCATGGCCTGCTTGACCTCGGAAATGGCCTGGGTGACCTGGATTCCGCGCGGGCAGGCCTCGGTGCAGTTGAAGGTGGTGCGGCAGCGCCACACGCCTTCCTTGTCGTTGAGGATGTCGAGGCGAACGGCCGCATTGTCATCGCGCGAGTCGAAGATGAAACGGTGCGCGTTCACGATCGCGGCCGGGCCGAAGTACTGGCCGTCCGTCCAGAACACCGGGCAGCTCGACGTGCACGCGGCGCAGAGGATGCACTTGGTGGTGTCATCGAAGCGTTCGCGCTGGGCGACCGTCTGCAGGCGCTCCTTGCCGTCGGTGGGGGCGTTGTTGGCCACTAGGAAGGGCTGCACGGCGCGGAACGATTCGAAGAACGGCTCCATGTCGACGATCAGGTCCTTCTCGAG
The DNA here is from genome assembly GCF_004403275.1 of Cryobacterium sp. TMT4-10. Classification (NCBI taxonomy): domain Bacteria; kingdom Bacillati; phylum Actinomycetota; class Actinomycetes; order Micrococcales; family Microbacteriaceae; genus Cryobacterium; species Cryobacterium sp. TMT4-10. Next base: position 15,159 of record NZ_SOGU01000013.1, on the reverse strand, counting down.
CGGCAGACCCTTGATCGCCTCCACGTAGACGGGCTTCGTGATGTCGAGGTCCTTGATCAGCGTCTTGCAGGCGAGGCGGTTGCGGCCGTTGATCCGCATCGCATCCGAGCCGCAGATGCCGTGCGCGCACGAGCGGCGGAAGCTCAGGCTGCCGTCCTGTTCCCACTTGATCTTGTGCAGGGCGTCCAGCACCCGGTCCGTCGGGTACATCTGCACGTCGAAGTCGTCCCAGTGCGGTTCGGCGTCTACCTCGGGGTTGTACCGGCGGATGATCAGCGTGACGGTGAAGGACTCGATCGCCTCCGGCACCACGGGGGTGGTCGAAGCGCTCACGGTTGCGGTACTCAACTCAGTACTTCCTTTCCATCGGCTGGTAGCGCGTGATGGTGACCGGCTTCCAGTCCAGCGCAATGTGGTCGGCCGCGTCGGCGGAGTGCGGGTCTCCGGTCAGGTAGGCCATGGTGTGAACCAGGTAGTTCTCGTCGTCGCGCAGGGGGAAGTCGTCGCGCATGTGGCCGCCGCGGCTTTCCTTGCGGTTGCGGGCGGAGAACACGACGACCTCGGCCAGGTCGAGCAGGAAGCCGAGTTCGACGGCCTCGAGCAGGTCGGTGTTGAACCGGCGGCCCTTGTCCTGCACGCCGATGTTCTTGTAGCGCTCGCGCAGGGTGTGGATGGTGTCGGTGACTTCCTTGAGCGACTCGTCGGTGCGGAACACCTGCGCCTTGGCGTCCATCATCTCCTGCAGTTCCTTGCGGAGCACGGCGATGCGCTCGGTTCCGGTCGAGGTGCGGATGCCCTCGAGCAGGTCCTTCACGAACGTCGCGGCGTTCGCGGGCAGCGGGGTGAAGTCGACGGTCTTGACGTACGCGACGGCGTTGTTGCCGGCGCGCTTGCCGAAAACGTTGATGTCGAGCAGCGAGTTGGTGCCGAGACGGTTGGAGCCGTGCACGGACACGCAGGCGCATTCGCCGGCGGCATACAGGCCGGGAACGACGGTGGTGTTGTTGCGCAGCACTTCCGCGTTCACATTGGTCGGGATGCCGCCCATCGCATAGTGCGCGGTGGGCATCACCGGAACCGGCTCGGTGACCGGGTCGACGCCGAGGTAGGTGCGGGCGAACTCGGTGATGTCGGGCAGTTTGGTCTCGAGCACCTCGGCGCCGAGGTGGGTGCAGTCGAGGTACAGATAGTCCTTGTTCGGACCGGCGCCGCGGCCTTCCGCGACCTCCTTGACCATGCAGCGGGCGATGATGTCGCGCGGCGCGAGGTCCTTGATCGTGGGGGCGTAGCGTTCCATGAACCGTTCACCGGCCGCGTTGCGCAGGATTGCTCCCTCGCCGCGCGCACCCTCCGTGAGCAGGATGCCCAGCCCGGCCAGGCCAGTCGGGTGGAACTGGAAGAACTCCATGTCCTCGAGCGGCAGGCCCTTGCGCCAGACGATGCCGACGCCGTCACCGGTGAGGGTGTGCGCGTTGGACGTGGTCTTGTAGATCTTGCCGAAACCGCCGGTGGCGAAGATGAACGCCTTCGCCTGGAAGACGTGCAGCTCGCCGGTGGAGAGGTCGTACGCGACGACCGCGGACGGCTGGTCGACGCCGTCGACCGGTGTCATGACCAGGTCGAGCACGTAGAACTCGTTGAAGAAGTTGATGCCGCGCTTGACGCAGTTCTGGTACAGCGTCTGGAGGATCATGTGGCCGGTGCGGTCGGCGGCGTAGCAGGCCCGGCGAACCGGGGCCTTGCCGTGGTCGCTGGTGTGGCCGCCGAACCGGCGCTGGTCGATCTTGCCCTCCGGCGTGCGGTTGAAGGGCAGGCCCATGTTCTCGAGGTCGATGACCGCGTCGATGGCTTCCTTGGCGAGGATCTCGGCCGCGTCCTGGTCGACAAGGTAGTCGCCGCCCTTGACGGTGTCGAAGGTGTGCCACTCCCAGTTGTCTTCCTCGACGTTGGCGAGGGCCGCGGCCATCCCGCCCTGCGCTGCACCGGTGTGCGAGCGCGTCGGGTAGAGCTTGGAGATCACCGCGGTGTTCGCGCCGGAGCCGGCTTCGATGGCGGCACGCATGCCGGCACCGCCCGCTCCCACGATCACGATGTCGAACTGGTGGTAGTGCACGCCGTCCACGATGGTGGACTCAGTGGGCGCGGTTACAGCATCCGTAGTCATTTGGGTGTTTGCAGCTCCTAGATGGCCGAGCAGAACGAAGGCAGAAGGTCGGCGGGTGAACCGGCCGGGCAGGGATCGAAGGTGAAGACCACGAGCGTGCCGAGGGTGATCAGGATCACGACGGCGGCCAGGATGGCGGACTTCAGGATGCCGCGGGTGAGCCGCTGCGTGGCGTAGTCGTTGACGATGGTGCGCATGCCGTTGCCGCCGTGGATCAGGGCGAGCCAGAGCATGATGATGTCCCACACGGCCCAGAACGGGGTGGTGAGCTTGCCCGCGACGAACGCGAAGTTGAGGGCGCTGACGCCCTCACCGACCATGAGGTTGACGAAGAGGTGGCCGAAGATGAGCACGACCAGCACGACGCCGGAGACGCGCATGTAAATCCAGCCCCATTTTTCCCAGTTCACGCCGCGCTTGCGCGGTGAACGGGCGTAGGGGCTGCGGGGAGCTTCGATTGTGGTTGTCATGAGTCTCCCCGTCCTATTCGCTGAACACGTTGATCAGGTGGCGCGGCGCGAAGCCGAGCATGGTGATGATCCAGAGCGCGATCACGACATAGAACATGACCTTCTGGTACTTGGCGTTCCAGAAGTCGATCAGGATGATCCGCAGGCCGTTGAACGCGTGGAAGACGATGGCCGCGACCAGCGCGACTTCACCGAGGCCCATGATCGGTGTCTGGTAGCTGCTGATGACCGCGTTGTACGCCTCAGGGCTCACGCGCACCAGCGCGGTGTCCAAGATGTGAACCAGCAAGAAGAAGAAGATCGCAACACCGGTAATCCGGTGCAGGACCCACGACCACATACCCTCGCGGCCCCGATACAGGGTGCCGGCGGGGCGACGCGATGTCGTCTTCTGCTGGGATGTCAGTGTCGCTGCCTGCTCTGGCATGACCAACCCTCCCTGGCTGAGTAGCGGCCTCGACGAATCAGGCCGACAATGCGCTGTGCGCACGTGTGACTATCCTAAGTCTCTCTGCGCCGAGATAAAACGCTCTCGGCCCGCTAGCGCTGCATTGATAGCGGAACCGCAACCGTTGCGCGCACGGCGGCCCGGTCGTCGATCACCGTTTCGTAGTGTCCGAGCAGCTGGTCGCAGACGTTCTGCCAGGACCGGCCGAGCACGCTCCGCCGTCCCGCCTCGCCCATCCGCAGCCGCAGGGCCGGGTCCCGGGTCAGCAGGGTGACGCACCGGCGCAGGTCCGATTCGTCGTCCGGGGCGAAGAGGAGGCCGTTCTCCCCGTGCGCGACCAGGTCGATCGGGCCGCCCGCGCGCGGGGCGACGACCGGGAGCCCGGCCGCGTGCGCCTCCTGCAGGGTCTGGCCGAAGGTCTCCTCGGTGCCGGCGTGCAGGAACAGGTCGAAGGCGGCGTAGGCGCGGCCCAGCGCCGCCCCGTCCAGTCGGCCGAGCCAGCTGACCGGCATCCCGGCGAGGGCGCGTTCGATGGCGGGCACCGAGGGCCCGTCGCCGACGAGGGCGAGACGGATGCCCGGCACGCCCCGCAGCGCCCGGAACCGCTCCACCTGCTTCTCCGGCGCCATCCGGCCGACGTAGCCGACGACGAGTTCCCCGTTCGGGGCAAGCCGCTGCCGCAGCGCGGCGACGGCCGGGTCGGTGCGCCGGTTGGGGTGGTAGCCGGCCAGATCCACGCCGCGGGTCCAGCGGTCCAGCCGGCGCAGGCCGATGCGGCGCAGGTCCAGCATCGACGCCGTCGACGGGACCAGGGTGAGGTCGGCGCCCTCGTGCACCCACCTGACGAAGCGCCAGGCCGCGGCGGCGGCCGGGCCGAGGCCGTTGCGGCGGGCGTAACCGGCGACATCCGTCTGGAAAACGGCGACGCTCGGGATGTCCAGGCGGTTCGCCGCCGCGATCCCCTGGGCGCCGAGCAGGAACGGTGAGGCCGCGTGCAGCACGTCGGGGGCGAAGTCGGCCAGCAGCCGGTGCACCTGGGGGCTCGGCATGCCCACCGGGAACTGCCGGTACCGCGCCGCCGGCACGCTGTGCACGGGGAACCCCGCGTAGGCGGCCGGGGCCCCGGTGGGCGCGATCACCATGGCCTCGTGGCCGGAGCGCGCCAGGTGATCGAGCACCTGGCAGACGCTCGTGGTGACGCCGCTGACGGTGGGCAGAAAGCTTTCGGTGATGAGTGCGACCCGCATGCCGCGAGCGTAGGGACTCACCCGGTCGGGCCGGTGAACGCACCCTTAACAGTGGTGCCCAGACGGTAGTCTGGCCCAATGTCAGACTCCACGGATGCCCTCGGCCGCTTCTACAGCGTGATCCCCGCCGGCGGGATCGGATCGCGGCTGTGGCCGCTCTCGCGCGCTGACGCGCCGAAGTTCCTGCACGACCTGACCGGTTCCGGCCAGACCCTGCTGCGCGACACCTGGGACCGACTCGCCCCGCTGTCGGGCGACCAGCGCATCATGGTCGTGACCGGGCGCGCGCACCGCGCCGCCGTCGAGGCGCAGCTGCCCGAGCTGGCCGACCACAACGTGGTGCTCGAGAGCGAACCGCGGGAATCCACCGCGGCGATCGGGCTGGCGGCCGCCATCCTCGAGAAACGCGAACCCGGCGTGATCATCGGCTCCTTCGCCGCCGACCACGTGATCAAGAGCCCGTTCCACTTTCGCCAGGCCGTGGTGGAGGCGGTGGCCGCCGCCGACGCCGGCTACATCGTCACCATCGGCATCCGTCCCACCGAACCGGCCATCGGTTTCGGCTACATCAAGACGGCCGGCGCGCTGCAGATCGAGAAGGCCGCCAGCGCGCTGTCGGTCGACTCCTTCGTGGAGAAGCCTGACCTCGACACCGCCAGGGAATACCTGGCAGACGGCCACTACCTCTGGAACGCGGGCATGTTCATCGCCCGGGCCGACCGGCTGCTCGAGGAGATCGGGGCGGCCGAGCCTGAGCTGCTCGCCGGCCTGCTGGAACTCGCCGACGCCTGGGACACCCCGCGCCGCGGCGCCGTCGTCGACCGGATCTGGCCGCGCCTGAAGAAGATCGCGATCGACTACACGGTGGCGGAGCCGGTCGCGGCCCGCGGCAAGCTCGCCGTCATCCCGGGCCAGTTCGACTGGGACGACGTGGGGGACTTCGCGTCGATCGCCAAGATCCACGCGAATGGGCGCAAGCGCGACCTCGCCATCCTCGGTGAGGGCGCGCGCGTGCTCGCCGACTCGTCCAGCGGCATCGTGGTCAGCCACACCGGCCGCATGATCGCCCTGATCGGGGTGGAGGACATCGTCGTGATCGACACCCCTGACGCCCTCCTGGTCACCACCAGCGCCAACGCCCAGAAGGTCAAGGCCGTGGTCGACGCGCTGAAGCTCTCCGGTAGCAGCGACGTGCTCTGACCGACACTGCTCGCGCTTTCACCCCCGATCGGGGCTGATTTCGACCGGGCTGGGCCCAGGGTTCATAACCATTCGGCCACTGTCTGAGTTTGCTCCTTTGAGCAGTGAAACATTCGGTAACGTGTAGTCCAATACAGCCCCCTGCGGACCCGCGCCGGGCGATCATTGGAGGTCATCTTGACAATCACGAAACGTAAGGCCGTTTTCAGCGGACTTGCCACGCTCGGCGTGGTGGCCCTGCTCGCAGCCTGTGCCCCGGCTCCGACCAATGACAATTCGAGCGACGGCGCCGCGAAGTCCGATTATCTTCCCTGCATCGTCTCCGACTTCGGCGGGTTCGACGACAAGTCGTTCAACCAGTCCAGCTTCGAGGGCATGACCCAGGCCGCGGACGAACTGGGTGTCAAGTTCCAGCAGGCCGAGTCCAAGTCGGAGGACCAGTACGGCCCGAACGTCAGCAGCATGGTCGACCAGGGCTGCGACTTCGTGCTCACCGTCGGGTTCGCCCTGGCGAACGCCACCCGCGACGCGGCCAAGGCCGCCCCGGACACCCACTTCGCGCTGATCGACTCCGCGCTCACCAACGACGACTTCAGCCCGCTGATGCTCGACAACGTCAAGCCGGTCCTCTACGACACCGCCCAGGCCGCGTTCCTCGCGGGCTACCTCGCGGCCGGCACCACCAAGACCGGAACGGTCGCCACGTACGGCGGACTGCAGTTCCCGTCCGTCACCATCTTCATGGACGGCTTCGTCGACGGCGTCGCCTACTACAACACCCAGAAGAGCACGGACGTCAAGGTCCTCGGCTGGGACAAGGCCGCCCAGGCCGGCACCTTCGCCGGAAGCTTCGATGACATCAGCGCCGGCAAGACGCTGAGCGCGGGCTTCATCGACCAGAACGCCGACATCATCCTCCCCGTCGCCGGCCCGCTCTTCCAGGGCACCGCGCAGGCCATCCAGGACTCCGGCAAGGACGTCGCCATCATCGGCGTCGACAGCGACCTGTTCGAGACGACTCCCGAGTTCGCGTCGCTGTACCTCACCTCGGTGCTCAAGCAGATGACGGATGCCACCAAGAAGATCATCGTCGACGACGGCAACGGCGAGTTCTCAGCTGACCCCTACGTCGGAACGCTGAAGAACAAGGGCGTGGACATCGCCCCGCTGCACGACTGGGAATCCAAGGTCGACCCGGCCCTGGTGACCGAGATCGACGCCATCAAGGCCGACATCATCAGCGGCAAGCTCAAGGTGGAGTCGCCCGCCACGCCCAAGTAGGCGGCGCGGCGTACCGAGAGTGACCCGGGGAGGTCTGCATCAGTGCAGGCCTCCCCGGCTGCGTTAGGCCGCGGCTGCTGCCGCGCTGCGGACGAGCAGAACACCCACAGATGAGCGAAGTCCCGCACGACCTGCAACATATGAGCAAGCGCGACAACTTTCGTTCGCTACTGAATAGAATCGACCACATGAAGCTCGAACTTCGAGGCATTACGAAGAAATTCGGTGCCCTGGTTGCGAATGACCACATTGACCTCACCGTCGAGGCCGGAGAAATCCATGCGCTGCTCGGCGAAAACGGCGCAGGTAAATCGACCCTGATGAACGTGCTCTACGGCCTGTACCGGGCCGAGGAGGGCGAGATCCTGCTCGATGACAAACCGCAGCACTTCGCCGGACCCGGCGACGCGATGGCTGCCGGGATCGGCATGGTGCACCAGCACTTCATGCTGATCCCCGTCTTCACGGTCGCCGAGAACGTCATGCTCGGCCACGAGGAGACCCGGGCCGGCGGACGCCTCGACCTGGCCGCGGCCCGCACGCACGTGCGCGAGATCTCCGACCGGTTCGGCTTCGACGTCGACCCCGACGCCCTCGTCGAGAATCTCCCCGTCGGCGTGCAGCAGCGGGTCGAGATCATCAAGGCGCTGTCCCGCGACGCGAAGGTGCTCGTCTTCGACGAGCCCACCGCCGTGCTCACGCCCCAGGAGACGGACGAGCTGATGGCCATCATGCGCCAGCTCAAAGCCAACGGAACGTCCATCGTCTTCATCACCCACAAGCTGCGCGAGGTGCGCGAGGTCGCGGACCGCATCACGGTCATCCGCCTGGGCAAGGTCGTCGGTGAGGCCTCGCCGACCGCGACGAACGTGGAGCTGGCCTCCCTGATGGTCGGCCGCGCGGTCGACCTCACCGTCGACAAGGGCCCGGCCGTGCCCGGTGAAGCCGCCCTCTCGGTGAAGAACCTCACCGTGCTCGATCCGCACGGCCAGATCCTGGTCAACAACGTCAGCTTCGACGTGCACAAGGGCGAGATCCTCGCTATCGCCGGGGTGCAGGGAAACGGCCAGACCGAACTCACCGAGGCCCTGATGGGCCTGCAGCAGCGGGTCTCGGGGGAGATCACCCTCGACGGCAAGTCCTTGCGCGGGCACTCGGTGCGCCAGGTGCTCGACGCCGGAGTCGGCTTCGTGCCGGAGGACCGCAACGAGGACGGCCTGGTCGGCGAGTTCACCATCGCCGAGAACCTGATGCTCGACCGCTCGAACGCGAAGCCGTTCGTGAAACGGTGGAACGTGCAGCGCTCCGCCCTCGCCGACTTCGCCCGGGCCAAGGTCAAGGAGTTCGACGTGCGCTCCCAGGGGATCGAGACACCCGTCGGTCGGCTGTCCGGCGGCAACCAGCAGAAGGTCGTGCTCGCCCGCGAACTCAGCCGCGACCTGCGCCTCTTCGTCGCCGCCCAGCCCACCCGCGGGCTCGACGTCGGCTCCGTGGAGTTCGTGCACGAACGCATCGTCGCGACCCGGGATGCCGGCACGCCCGTGATCGTCATCTCGACCGAACTCGACGAGGTCGCCGCCCTCGCGGACCGGATCCTGGTCATGTACCGCGGGCGCATCATCGGCATCGTTCCCGGCGACACCCCGCGCGCCGTTCTTGGTTTGATGATGGCCGGCGAAGCGCCTGCCGGAGAAGGAGCTGCCGCGTGAGCGCGACACAGGGTCACCCGACCGAAGCCGTGACGAAGACACGCCCGCCCGAGCAGTCCCGCTGGGACCGGGCGTTCCGCGAGATCACCACCGGCAACGCCATCATCTCGGTGCTCGCCGTTGTGCTGGCCCTGCTCGTGGGCGCCGTGATGATCGCCTTCACCAACAAAGACGTGCAGGCCGCGTCCGGCTACTTCTTCTCCCGGCCGACCGACCTGCTCGGTGCGATCTGGAACGCGGTGGCGGGCGCCTACTCCGCCCTGTTCCAGGGTTCGGTCTACAACTTCCGCCGGCCGAGTTTCGCCGCGGGAATCAAGCCGCTGACCGAGACCCTCACCTTCGCAACCCCGCTGATCATGGCCGGCCTGGGTGTCGCGCTCGGCTTCCGGGTCGGCATGTTCAACATCGGCGGACGCGGCCAGATGCTGATCGCGGCCGCCCTCGGCGGCTGGGTCGGCTTCGCGGTTGACCTGCCCTACGGCCTGCACATGGTGGCGGCGCTCGTCGCCGGCATCCTCGGCGGTGCGCTCTGGGGCGGGATCGTCGGGCTGCTGAAGGCCCGCACGGGGGCCCACGAGGTGATCACCACCATCATGCTCAACTATGTGGCGTTCTATCTGGTCAGCTACCTGCTGCGCGACGGCTTCCTGAAGACCCCCGGGTCGAACAACCCGAAAAGCCCCGCGACCCAGGCCACGGCGGTCTTCCCCGACCTGCTGGGCCCGACCTACAGCCTGCACTTCGGCTTCATCCTGGCCATCGTCGCCACCATCTTCACCTGGTGGCTGCTGTCCCGGTCCAACCTGGGCTTCCAGTTCCGGGCGGTCGGGCTGAACCCGCACGCGGCCCGCGTCGCGGGCATCAGCGTCAAGCGGATCTACGTCTACGCGATGCTGCTCTCCGGCGGGCTGATCGGCCTGGCCGGCATCAACCAGGTGCTGGGCACCACGACCAGCGGCTTCGGCGCCGGCCTCGACTCCGGCATCGGCTTCGACGCGATCACCGTCGCGCTGCTCGGCCGCTCGAAGCCGTGGGGCGTCTTCGCCGCCGGCATCCTCTTCGGCGCGTTCAAGGCCGGAGGCTTCTCGATGCAGGCGGCGGAGGGGGTGCCGATCGACATCGTGCTGGTCGTGCAATCCCTGATCGTGCTGTTCATCGCGGCCCCGCCGCTCGTGCGGGCCATCTTCCGCCTGCCCGCAGCGGGCACCACCCGCCGTGCACTCCCCAACGTGACCCAGGAGGTGGCCGCGAAATGAGCATCGCAACCCCGGCCGTCCAGCCCATTCAGCCCGCCGCCCCCCAGGACGCAGACTTCGAGGTCGTGCGGAGCTGGAAGGCACCGATCGCCCTGTCCATCTTCACCGTGCTGTCGTTCCTGCTCCTGGTCGTCTTCGGCCGAACCGGCATCAGCACGTTCCGCCTGTCCACGACCAGCGACCTGATCCAGCTGCCCGAGGTGGAACTGCCCACCCAGCTGACCGGCATCGTGATCAGCGTCCTGCTGCTCCTGATCACCGTGATCAGTGCCTGGCTGGTGCGGTCGAGGGCCAGGGTTCCGATCTGGTTGATCGCCGTCTTCGCGGTTCTGGTCCTGATCGGCTTCCTCTCCTGGGCCGCGGCGGACAAGACCATCCCGGTGCCGGGCCTGCTCTTCGGCGCGATCAGCCTCGCCGTGCCGCTCATCTTCGGCGCCCTCGGCGGCGTCATCTCCGAACGCGTCGGCGTGGTCAACATCGCCATCGAGGGCCAGCTGCTCGCGGGCGCGTTCACCTCCGCGCTGGTCGCCTCCCTGACCAATCAGCCCCTCCTCGGGCTGGTCGCGGCGATGTTCGCCGGCGTGCTCGTCTCCATGGTGCTCGCCTCATTCTCGATCAAATACTTCGTCGACCAGGTCATCGTCGGTGTCGTGCTGAACGTGCTCGTGATCGGTCTCACCGGCTTCCTCTACTCGCAGGTGATGGCGCCCAACGCGGCCACCCTGAACCAGCCGCCCCGGTTCGAGCGCATCAACATCCCGCTGCTCAGCGAGATCCCGATCATCGGCCCGGTGCTCTTCCGCCAGACGCTGATCGTCTACATCATGTACGTGGCCGTCGCCGTGGTGTACTACGGCATCTTCCACACCAAGTGGGGACTGCGCCTCCGCAGCGTCGGCGAGCACCCGCAGGCGGCCGACACCGTGGGCATCAACGTGGCCCGCACCCGCTTCTGGAACGTGTCGCTCGCGGGGGCCATCGTCGGCCTCGGCGGGGCGTACTTCACGCTCGGCTCGGTCGGGGCGTTCGGCAAGGAGATGACGGCCGGAGCCGGATTCATCGCCCTCGCCGCCGTGATCTTCGGCCGCTGGGACCCGATCCGGGCCACCCTGGCCGCCCTCCTGTTCGGCTTCGCCAGCAACCTGCAGAACGTGCTCAGCATCATCGGTTCCCCGGTGCCGAGCGAGTTCATGCTGATGCTGCCGTACCTGGTCACCATCTTCGCCGTGGCCGGTTTCGTCGGCACGTCGAGGGGTCCCGCGGCATCCGGCAAGCCCTACATCAAATCATGACCGGGGTGGGCGCCGACGCGCTGCCCCTGGCGGGCGACATCGACTGGGCGACGCTGCGCGAGGCGGCGACGAACGCCATGGGCAAGGCCTACGTGCCGTACTCCAAGTTTCCGGTCGGCGCCGCGGCGCTCGTCTCTGACGGGCGGGTGATCAGCGGATGCAACGTGGAGAACGCCTCCTACGGCCTCACCCTCTGCGCCGAGTGCGCCCTCGTCTCCGTGCTGCACCTGACCGGCGGCGGCCGGCTGGTCGCGTTCACCTGCGTGGACGGCAACGGCCGCACGCTGATGCCCTGCGGCCGCTGCCGCCAACTGTTGTACGAACACTCCGCGCCGGGCATGCTGCTCGAGACCGTGTCGGGTCTGCGCACCATCGATGAAGTGCTGCCGGACGCCTTCGGGCCGAGGCAGCTCGCCGAATACCAGGAAGAGTAACCGTGAGCACCAGCCCGAACCGGATCGAAGCCTTCGACGCCGTGGACCTGATCCACACCAAGCGCGACCGGGGCGCACTCCGCACCGAGCAGATCAACTGGCTGATCGACGCGTACACCCGCGGCTACGTCGGCGACGAGCAGATGGCCGCCATGACCATGGCGATCTTCCTCAACGGCATGGACCGCCGCGAGATCAAGGACCTCACGATGGCCATGATCAACAGCGGCGAACGGATGAGCTTCGCCGGCCTCGGCAAGCCCACCACCGACAAGCACTCCACCGGCGGGGTCGGCGACAAGATCACCCTGCCGCTGATGCCCCTCGTGGCGGTCTTCGGCGCGGCCGTGCCGCAGCTCTCCGGCCGCGGCCTCGGCCACACCGGCGGCACCCTGGACAAGCTCGAGTCGATCCCAGGCTGGCGCGCCAACCTCACCAACGACGAGATGTTCCGGCAGTTGCGCGACACCGGCGGGGTCATCTGCGCCGCCGGCCGCGGGCTGGCCCCGGCCGACGGCAAGCTCTACGCCCTGCGCGACATCACCGGCACGGTCGAGGCGATTCCGCTGATCGCGTCCTCGATCATGTCCAAGAAGATCGCGGAGGGCACCAGCGCCCTCGTGCTGGACGTGAAGTTCGGCTCGGGCGCCTTTCTGAAGGACATCGACCGCTCCCGTGAGCTGGCCCGCACCATGGTGGCCCTCGGCGAGGACGCGGGAGTGGCGACATCCGCCCTGCTCACCAACATGAACGTGCCCCTCGGGTTCGCGATCGGCAACGCCAACGAGGTGCGGGAATCCGTGGAGGTGCTCGCCGGCGGCGGCCCGGCCGACGTGGTCGAGCTGACCATCGCCCTGGCGACGGAGATGCTCGACCTCGCCGGCATCACCGGCGTCGACGTGGCCGCAGCGCTCACCGACGGACGCGCCATGGACAAGTGGCGCGAGGTGATCCGGGCGCAGGGCGGCGACCCGGATGCGGCGCTGCCGGTGGCCCGCGAAACCCACGTCGTCACCGCCGACCGCGACGGCGTGCTGGTCGAGCAGCAGGCGCTGCCGTTCGGCATCGGCGCCTGGCGGCTCGGCGCGGGCCGCGCCCGCAAACAGGACCCCGTGCAGCACGCGGCCGGCATCGACCTGCACGCCAAGCCGGGCGACACCGTGCACACCGGTCAGCCGCTGTTCACCCTCAGCGCCGACGAGCCCGAGCGCTTCGCCCGAGCCCTGGAGGCCGTGGCCGGCGCTTACCGGATCGGCGACCCCGGCGAGCCCGTGCTCGACGGCGGCCCGCTGATCGCCGAGCGCATCGGCCGCTGACAAGACGCTGCCGGTTCGGGCGGGTTCTGGAAAACAGGAAGACTCCCGGACCCCGCCCGGGTAGATTAGGGGGGTGAACAAGAGCCCTGAGGACTACCTGATGCCCGGTGCCGGCACGAGCATCAACGCCCTGCCCAAGATCTCGCTGCACGACCACCTCGACGGCGGACTGCGCCCCCAGACCATCATCGAACTGGCCGAACCGATCGGGTTCGCACTGCCGACGACGGATGCCGCCGCGCTCGGCACCTGGTTCGCCGACCAGGCCGATTCCGGCTCCCTGGTCGAGTACCTGAAGACCTTCGACGTCACCACCGGGGTCATGCAGACCCGGGAGGGCCTGGTGCGCGTCGCCCGTGAATTCGTCGAAGACCTCGCCGCCGACGGCGTCATCTACGGGGAGATCCGCTGGGCCCCGGAGCAGCACCTCACCCGCGGCCTCACCCTCGACCAGACCGTCGAGGCGGTTCAGGAAGGCCTGGAGGCCGGCATCGCCCTGGTCGCCCAGGCCGGGTCCCGCATCCGCGTCGGCCAGCTGATCACCGCCATGCGCCACGCCGACCGCGGCCTCGAAATCGCGGAGCTCGCCGTGCGGCACCGCGGCAACGGCGTCGTCGGTTTCGACATCGCGGGGGCCGAGCTGGGCTTCCCGGCCCACAACCACAGGGACGCATTCGACTTCCTCGCCAAGGCGTTCATGCCCGTCACCGTGCATGCGGGCGAGGCCGACGGCCTGGAGAGCATCCGTGGGGCCCTGTTCGACGGCCGCGCCTTGCGCCTGGGTCACGGCGTGCGCCTGGCCGAGGACATCGAGATCGGCCGCGAAGACGAGGAGAACACCTACGTCACGCTCGGACCGGTCGCCCAGTGGGTGCGCGACCGTGAGATCGCGCTCGAGCTCAGCCCGTCGTCCAACCTGCAGACCGGCGCCATCGCCGCCTGGGGCGACGACCTGCTTGACCACCCGTTCGACCTGCTGTACCAGCTGGGCTTCCGAGTCACGGTCAACACCGACAACCGCCTGATGAGCAACACCAGCCTCACCAAGGAACTGGCCCTGCTCAGCGACGCCTTCGGCTACGACGAAGACGACCTCGAGGTGTTCCAGTTGAACGCGGTCCAGGCCTCGTTCCTGCCCCTGGACGAACGGGAAGACCTGGCGGACGCGATCGTCGCCGGCTTCGCGACCGTCTGACCACCCTGGAAACAGCTCTGAACCCGTGAAAGCTCCCATGCCACTGCCCCCACTGCCCCTCGAAGCCATCGCGATCGGCGTGCACGTCAGCGACTGGCGCGCAGCGGTCACCGCCGCCGGCGACGCCCTCGAACGCTCCGGCTCCACCGGACCCGAATACACCCGGCGCATGATCGCCGTCATCGACGAGTTCGGCGCCTACGTGGTCATCGCCCCCGGGCTCGCGCTCGCGCACGCCCGGCCCGGCCCCGACGTGCACTCGGAGGGTCTCAGCATCGTCACGCTGGCCGAACCGGTCCCGTTCGGGCATCCGCACAACGACCCGGTCAGTGTCGTGCTCGGGCTGGCCGTCACCAGCTCCGACGAGCACGTGCTGCTCGTCGCCGAACTGGCCAATGTGTTCAACGACCCGGCCGTCATCCCCGCGCTGGCTGCGGCAACGGATGTCGACACCATCCGTTCGCTCCTCGGCGTGAGCGCGGCCATCGAGGAGTCCTCATGAAGATCGTCGCCCTCTGCGGGGTGGGGGTCGGCACCTCCGCCATCCTCAAGGTCAATGCCGAGCGGGCGCTCAAGCGCCTCGACATCGAGGCCGACGTGACGGCCACGGACATCGCCGGCGTCAGCACCATCGGGGCCGACGCGCAGGTCATCCTGACGTCGTCCGAGCTGGTCGCCGCGATCGGCAAGACCAACGCCGACATCGTCGTGATCGACAACTACTTCGACGTGGACGAGCTCACCGCGAAGCTCGAAGTCGCCCTGGGCTAATCCCCCCGTCCCTTTCCCGGTCCGTCCCCCTCCCGGTCCGTCCCCCTCCCGGTCCGTCCCGTCCCGTCCCGGTCCGTCCCGTCCCGTCCCGGTCCGTCCCGTCCCGTCCCGGTCCGTCCCCCTCCCCTTCCCGGTCCTTCCCATTCCCGGCGCTTCCCTCGGGCTCGTGTGGGCTCCGGCCCACTGCCCACCTCCGCCGAGCCGTGAGTACTCCTCCCCAAAACTCATGTTTCAGGGGCGTTGCTCACGGTTCGGCGAGCACGCGCGGTCCCGTCCCGGGCCCGCCGCGGTCCCGTCCCGCTCGGGCACGCCGCGCGGGTCGCTCGGGTGCGCCGCGGTCCCGTCCCGGGCGCGCCGCGCGGGTCCTGCGCCGCTG
>NZ_SOGU01000093.1:0-20749 GCF_004403275.1 Cryobacterium sp. TMT4-10 | reverse complement strand
ACATTCCCGACGACGACGTGGATCAACGAACCCGAAAAGGAAGGAACGAACTCAATGACCGCCTAAGGAAACTGACTCACATAGGTTGACATCTTCCGCGCTTCGCAACGCTTGCGCATTGCGAGTATGAAGTGACGGCGGCCTTGGCTTCTTCTGCACTGGGCCAGATCCCTGCCGTCCGCTCCCAAGTGGCTATGTAGGCCGTGTCACTCGTGACCTTGACTTGCCAGAACAGACCGCCGGAAGAATCCGTCTGCAGCTTGATAACCGGCGACTTTGGGTAATCGAATTTGGTCTCTGCAGAAGCGATATCTGGCGCCCCGACGCACAGGGCGAGACTGAAAGCACTGGTCGCGAAGATCAGTAGCGCGATCAGGCTGCGCCGGTACGTTTTCATACGAGAGTCAATTGCACGGTGAATCCTGCACCGTCTGGGTCGAAAGTGAGGAACGCCTCGTCTGTGCCGCGGGAGTATTGCGAGAAATTGACCATGGGGTTTCCATCACCGTCGGTCATCAGCGCCTCGTTCCAGCCCGTCGCGCTGAGCTGTGCACCGTAGGACGCGACGACCGAAGCATCTGCCGAGTCGACGTGCACAAAAAGCACTGACCCGTCGAGGACATACCCGACGAGATTCTCACCGGGCGGCAGGGGAACATCAGCCGGCCAAGCGGCAGGCGGCCCCGGGCTGACCTGCGTTTCCTGCCCTGGTGAGGCGGCCTCAGTCGCAACGGCCGGTGTCGGAGCCGTTTCTGGGACCGAAGATTTCGAAGGGGACAATGAAACGGGACGGTCCGGGTACGCCTGACTGACACAGCCGACCAGGGTGCAAACCGTAAGCCCTGCGACACCAACTAACTTCCATCGCGACAAGAACGCCAAGAGATCCCCAAATCTCGCACGATGTAATTTGCTCGTGACCCCTCATTTTAGGGTTACCGACCTTTGCACAGATCCGTGCATTAACCCCCAGTTTGGGCAGGTCGGGCTGGAGCCATTCGACCAACTCCATTTCCCCAGGGGCCGCGAACTTCTTGATCGTCCTGACGCTCCCCACTCAAAGCGTCGGACCGACCGGAGCAACGTTATCCCTGGATGGCCTTGACCCCGGAGAGTGGACACGGGTTAAGCGGCGAGTTGGATCTCTGCGGCCTGTGACGAGTATTGCATCTCGAAGTCCACTGGGGTGACGTGCCCGATCGAGGAGTGGCGCCGGCGGCGGTTGTAGCGGTCCTCGATCCAGTCCGAGACGCCTTGGATCGCGCGGGCCCGGGTGGGCCAAACCCGGCGGTAGTAGAACTCGGTTTTCAACGTCGCGAAGAAGCTCTCGGCCATGGCGTTGTCTCAGCAGATCCCGGTGTAACCCATCGACCGGGTGATGCCGTTCTGGGCCGCGAACAGAGTGATCTGCTCCGACGCATACTGGGTGCCGCGGTCGGAGTGGAAGATCACCGTCGCCGGGCGGTCCCCGCGCAGCACCAAGGCCATCCGGAGGGCGTCCTCGATCAGGTCGGTGCGCATGTGGTCGGCGATGGCCCACCCGATGACGCGGCGGCTGTGAGCGTCGATGACGGTCGCCAAATACACCCACCCCTCCCAGGTCCTCAGGTAGGTGATATCGCCCACCCAGACCTGATTCAAAGCCCCGGTATCCCACTCACGTTTCACCGCGTCGACCGGGTAAGCGTCAGCGTGATCGATGATCGTGGTCGTCTTCCACTTCTTCGGGCAGATCCCCGCCAATCCCAGTCTTCGCATGGTCGCGGCGACGGTTTTGCGGGAGATGATCTCCCCGTCCCCACGGAGATCCGCCAGGATCCTGGGGGCGCCGTAGACCTCGTCGGAATCGCCGTGGAAGAACGCGACTTTCTGCTCAATGTGCACCCGCCGAAGCGACGCCGGCGACGGCAATCGCCCAATCCAGGCGTAGTAGCCCGACCGGGAAACCTCGAGGAGGCGGACCATGCGGGTGATGGTGAAGTTGGTCTTCTCCGCCAGCATCAGTTCGAACGCTTGGCGTTCGTATCCGATGCTTCCTGGGCGAAGAAGATGGACGCTTTTTTCAAGAACGCCCTGTCCATCTTCAGGTCCGCGTTCTCTTTCCGTAGCCGAAGCAGCTCGGCCCGTTCAGACTCGGTGACCTCGGTCTGTCCGGTCTCGTTGCGGCCCTTGAACGCGCTGACCCACCGGCCCAGCGTGGCCTCGTTGATCCCGAGCTCGCGGGCGACGGTCGCGACCGCTCTGCCGGTGGTCAACACCAGCTTCACAGCCTCGTCTTTGTACTCAGGAGTGAACTCCCGACGTGATCTTGCCATAGTGAACATTCTCTCTTGTGAGGTGTCCACTCGCTGGGGTCAGGGCCAGGACTCAATCAATCGGTACACGCACCTCATCGACTGGGCCGTGATACTCGTGGAGCCAATCGAGATGATGAGCTTCCTCATGACCGAGCGGATGCTCCGGGGCATCCGGCACCGTGCGCAGGGTTCTCCCTCGCGCACCACAATGCGGTCGAGTAGGCGTGCTCGGTCGGTTCGGCCCCGAGCAAAGTCCGGGCACAACCCGTTACGTGAGCTACGCGCCCACGCTCCTCCACATCATCGCCAGCGGCATCCAGCCCGCAGCATCAGATCGTCGCCCGGAAAGCGAGGAACCTACCCGTGAGCCGCAAAGGAACGGGCGGCCACGATGATTCTCGGGCCAACTTCGTCACGTGGCTCAACGGGCAACAGGACAACAGGACTGGTCGCCCAACTTCGGGTACACCGAGCACCCGGGCTCGGCCTCGGTTCGGACGGGCGTCAGAGAAGTCAAGGCCAGGGAATGTGCTCCGAAGCCTCTGGAAGGCCAGCTCGTCAGCAACCAGACTCGCCCTGACATCCCGAAGGACGGCGAAGTCCGGCAAGGAACCCACTGGACTGCCCACGTAAGTATTCACTCCGACGGTGATCCTCGCATCGCTAGTACAGGTGGAGCAGGACACAACCTTGTCCATGTACGTGAGGTACGACGGAAAGAAGCCAGGACCGATCGGTTCTAAAACGCTGCCGGTTCCGCTCTGCATGTCCGCTGCCGCTCCGGCCTCACAGAAACGATAACCGTCCAGCTGATATTTGTAGGTGACACTGGCGTAGAGCGGGCCCGTCCTTGCCCCTGAACTAGCACTTCATATGAAATCCACCGTATTGGTTCTTGTCCGCCGGATTACCATGATTCAATTCGTCAGCGCGAGCCGATGTCAGTGGGCTGATGACCCCCGATATAGCCAGAAGGCCGAGCACATCCCCTAAAAGGGGAGCTATCGCTTTGTTTTCTGAGGTCGCTAAGTTGAGCGCAAGCGACCCGCTAGAGGACCGTCGGAGCATTGGAGCCCTACTCATGTCAGCTGATCCACGGTCCACCACCCCAGGCGCAGTTCTGGCCAGCGTCGGCGTTGTGCTCCTGCTCGTGGGATTCGTGTGGATGTCCGTCATCGGTTACTACCCGGACCAGTTGCCGGTCATCATTGTCCTGGTCGCCGCGGGCGCGCTCCTGGCGTGGCTCGGTCAGCGGATGTACCAATCCGCCAAGCGTGAGAACGCCTTGCACCGTATCAAGCAGCGCGACCTAGGGAAGGCATAACCATGGCCGTCATCGACGAAAAAGTTCAAGCGCTCGAGTTCACGGCCACAACAACGAAGTCTCGCGGCCAGGTGCGCCAGCTCTTCGACGATGCGGCCCAGGTCGCCCAGGGCGAGAAGATCACCCTCAGCGGCACGGACGACCTGGTCACGGGCGTCGCCCGCAACTTTGTCCGCATGCAGCATGCGGCGTTCACCCTGGCCTTGACCACGGGTGCGAGCGGGTCGACCAGCGTTGAGTTCCGCATTCCGGATTACCTGCGAACCCGCGACACTGTGCTCTCCTTCATTCCCGTTTCACCGTGGTCGGCGCCCGCGTACAAGACACTGAAACAGTTCAGCGAATACGTGCAGAACGGATTGTGACCGTGGCGAAAAACAAGCCGCCCGTGCAGCTCACAGTAACGAAATGCGAAAGAGCGGCAGTCAACGTCAGAGCGCGCAAGCCGAAGCTGGTCACCGTCGCTTTTACCGTCCTGGTCCTGCCTCTGCTGGCAGGCTGCTCAAACCCCGGCGCGACAACCTGTGATGAGTACGCGGCGATGGACAACGCCAGTCGTCAGAGCACCGAGAGGGCGCTGTTGAAAGCTCACAACCTCGACACAGGCACCATCGGAAACTCACTCGGCGTGACCGCAGCGCTCGACTCATACTGCGGGGTGTCGGACAACGTCATCGCGGGGCTCCCCAGTTCAAAGGCAGCCACGCAGAACAACGACTCGGCGATAGACAACGCGACGGACTGGACGGCCACGAATTGGTGACCGGCCTGCACGGGCTGCCCGGCACGCGCTCATCGAAACATCGGTACATCGCCGCGGCCATCACTGTCACCGCCGCTCTCCTCCTGACCGGTTGCACGAGTACTCCGACGATCACCGGCATGTGGACCGCATCGGATGGCTCAGCGACGAAGATCGTGAACGACGACGGATCCTGCTCCGGCATGTACTACAACGGGACGACCCCGCTCGACATCGGAGGCGGGATGACCTGCACCCTGTCAGATACTAAGAGCAACGGGTTTTACACGCTCGTCGTCTCGCAGCCGCCGAACCAGGCTTCGTACCAGGTGAGGTTTGACGGGGATGACATGGTCATGAGCTCCGGCGGTGTCGATATCGTGACGCTCACCAAACAATGAACGTGGCCGCACTCATCCTTAGCCTGATGGCACGCGGGAAGCATCGTGCCGCAGCAAGGAAGGTGTCGTTCGATCCTCTCGGCCTGAGCTGCATGTCACAGAGCTACGGATGACGGCGAAGAATTCGTTCCCGATAGCCGCTCCTTCGGAAGCGGCTACCGCCTCACAGACGACGAAGAGCAAGAAGTTCTCCGTCCGGTTAAGGACATACCGGTGGTGGTTTCTTGGGGCCGCGATCCTCCTATGCCTGGCTGCAGGAAAGCGACCAGGAGAAATTATGAAGAAGTCCGCCTGGGGTCGCGTCCTCGGAATACTAACGAGTGCTGTTGTGCTTGGCGCAACCCTCACCTCGTGCGCACCGGCAGATTTACCAGACGGGTCGGTGCGGGTGAAGGCAGGAACACCGGCGACGCTCACAGTCGATGACATCCGAGTCGAGCTAGCCAAGGACTCCATCTCCGGTTCCGGAGAACTTTCGATTGCTCCCATCGAAGTGAACGGAAAACATGGATTCGACATCAGCCTCAGTGGCGATGCCAACCTGGTCGGGGAAGCCACCATCACTTTCACGGGTACCCCACAAGAAGGAGAGCCTGCGCCACTCGTCAGCTATATCGATGACGCTGGCATCTTGCAGCCCGTGGACGTCGTCACGCTGGTCGGCAACGAAGCGTCGGTCGTCACCACACACTTCTCTAATTGGTTCACCGACTGGTGGCATGATCTGACGGACCCCATCACGAGAATCTGGTCCGGGGTGTTCTCGCCCCTGCCCACCGACCTAGCACTCGCCTGCAAAGAGACAGACGCACTCCTGGCTGGAGGCCACCGCACCAACGGACCTCACGAAGATGATCAGAGAGGCTCCTGGTGTGCCGGAATCCGAGACACACGGCCTGAACTGAAAATCAAGAATGCTCGCGGCTACCCCATGGTTGTCGAGGCCACCGGCAACCTCGTCCTAAACGATGAGGACAGGTCATTGGAGAACGCCTACACACAGCTGTTTGCCATCCTCGGATCGCAAGCAAAGACCGGCAACTCCATCTATGCACTATCCGGGTACGACGCCGCGAGCTACACCGTCGCAGGCGACAGCCTGCAAGGCGTCTACATGTCGGGAAGCCCCTCGGCCTATGTTGGGGAAGCCCTGCGCTTCGCCGCGGACACCTACATGTTCCTCGCCGAAGTGCAGGGCAAAAAGATTCGGTCCAAAGACGCTCTCGACGCCCTCACTAACACTGGATGCATCGGAGGGTTCGGGAAGATGGCGGGAGCAAACCCTGCCACCGTCACCGCTGTCACGGAGTACATCAAAACAGCTGTCGGAACCTCGATCGACTGCCTAGGGCCAGCGATGGAGTATTACTTCAAGGGGGATGCCTGGCTTGTCAGGCTCGTCGCCGGCGTCAAGTGGATAGTGGACGGCGTGAGCCTCGCCAGCCAGGTCGGCCCCGCCATCGGCGACATGCTGACCAACCTAAACAACCCGTATATCGTCACAATCACAGACGCCCCAGAACCCAGCGTCGCCGGCCTCCCCGCTGAGCTGTCTGGAGAGTGGTGCACACGGTCGAAACCCTCAGATTGCTTTAGCGGTACGCAGACGCTGAAGAAGTGGCCGGACGCGTTTGTGGAGTCTGTCGAGCAGGCAACTGATGCACCTGGTGCTACGTCCTACGGAATCTGCATTAAAGACGAGGGCAATCACTCGTGCAGCATGGCGGCAACGATGATCCTCCAATACTTCCCGGCCGGTGTCGCGTGGGACTGCACGGCAATGTTGGTGTCGGTGGAAGGGCAGGGCTGGCCGTCTTGTGAGCCGGACTATACATCTGCCCACGACACAGACCTGCCGCGCCTCACCCACATGTACAACCATCAACAGGACGTTGTCTATCACGACGTCGAACCGATGTACCAGGTCGACTAGGTCTTCTGCTGGCACGTCCCGCGACTCCGCTTGTCGGGATACCGCAATTCATCGGTGACCGAATAGTCCACCCGAAACAGCTTCGTACCGCCCCTTTTATAAGGGCTTCTATGATCGAGTAAACGATTCATTTACTCGGGGCTATATTGTTCTATTTATGGAGCTTTCGACGAATCCTTTCAAGCCAGGTGCAGGGCGGGTGCCGCCGGTTCTGGCAGGCCGCTCTGACCTGCTCGGTGAATTCCGCACCCGGCTGTACCAGGCGCGGGAAACGGGGGAGGGGGAGAGGCCGTGGATCCTTTCCGGGCTCCGCGGAGTAGGGAAGACGGTGTTGCTCAATCAGCTCGGACGCGACGCGGCCGAGCTGAAGTTGATCTTCATCAAAGTCGAGGCCTCGAGCAGCAAGCCCCTGGCCGTCGCGCTGGCCAAGGAGCTCCACCTCGCACTTCGACGAGTTCTCTCAAGCTCTGACCGTGCCAAAGCTCTCTGGTCCAAGGCCGCCCGCGTGCTTCGTTCATTCCAGGTGCGTGTCGATCCGTCCGGGACCTACTCCTTCACTGTCGACGTTGAGCCGGAGCGCGGCGTAGCCGATAGCGGCGATCTCGCCGTCGATCTCCAGGAGTTATTGGAGACCATCGGGCTTGCTGCGCGTGAGGCCAACACCGTTATCGTGCTGGCCGTCGATGAACTCCAAGAAGCCTCATCCGAGGATCTCGCGGCTCTCAACGTCGCCCTGCATAACCTCGGCCAAGACGTCTTCCCCGTCCCAGTCGTGTTCGTCGGCGCGGGGTTGCCCTCCCTGCCTGCCGTGCTCGCTGACGCGACCAGCTACGCGGAGCGCCTCTACGACTATCGCCAGATCGGTTTGCTTGACACCGCCGCAACATCTGACGCCCTCACTGCCCCGGCACGTGCCAACGGAGTCGACTGGGAACCTGACGCCCTGGACGCAGCGGTGACAGCTACGGGAGGATACCCCTACTTCATCCAAGCCTGTGGCAGTCATGTCTGGGCCGTCAGGGCCACGGACACCATTTCTCTGCAGGACGCCCACATCGGGATCGAGTCAGCGCGAAGTGAAGTGGAACAAGGCCTGTATCAATCGAGGTGGGAGCGGGCTACACCGACTCAGCGGGCCTTCATGACCGCAATGGCCATCGACGACGATGCCCCCTCCTCAATGGCCGAACTCGTGACACGACTGGGGAAGAAACGCACAACGGACCTCTCCGTCAATCGCCGAGACTTGATCCGGAGCGGTCACATCTACACACCAGAACGCGGTTTCGTCGCGTTCACCGTGCCCGGCATGGCTGACTACATCGGCAGACAAGGGGAGTAGCCCCGAGTCATCCGCGCCGACGCCGGCACCTACTCATGCCTCGCGATCGGACCGCTGGCAGCAGCGGACAAGGCGTGCGCCCGTGCAGACGGGGGCAGCGGCGTCCGGTCAGGACGCGAGCACCGTCACGTCAAGCTCGGGCGTAGCGCGACGCGAGTTGGCGCAGGGTGGCTTCGATAGCGGCGGCGTTCTGCCGAGGAAAGCCGAGCAACTCAAAGACCTTGCCCTGCACGGCTGGGACGGTGCTGTAGTCGAACGTCTCAGTGACGCGCGTAGACGTGGGCGTGAGCGGCGTGAGTTCCCAGCGCCACCGGTGGCCCGCTGGGCTACTCCATTCCACAAGCCGACCGTCCTCGAAGCACGTCACCGTGCTGGTGATGCGATACCGGACGCCGAACTGCTTCATCGCTACCGAGAATCGTGCGCCCTGGCTGAGCCGCCGCGGCCCCGACACCGTGTCGCGGACGGTGCCCGAGCCGTCCAGCTCACCGTGACGGTGCGGATCAGCCACCAACGCGAAGACGTCGTCGCATGAAGCTGGCACCTCCACAGTGCGCGCGACTCGGCGCGGTCCTTGCTCAACCTGTTCGACCGTCATGCTGCCCAGCCTAAGCCGCGGCTACGTAGGCCCGCGCCGCGGCCATGACCTCTCGGGAACGCCCCTCCGAAAGCGCTTCGGCCGGCGAAGCATCACCCAGTTCCGGGTTCATATCCATAAACCACGCCCTGGCAACGTCAGTCGAATGAACCGAACAGAGGATCTCGAGCACCTGAAATGTGTCTCTGAGGAACTTTTCACTCGCATGTGGCGGCCGCACCGTTGCGTGTGCCCAGCGAGCAAGCGTGCGGGCATTCCTACCCACGATCGCCCCCAGCTGCGCCTGGCCCAGTTGCACCTGCAACTCCGCTGCGATCTCAGCAATACTCAGACCCACGGAGCGTTCATGAGCCGCGCGATCAGAACCAGAACGAGAACCATCCCCGGTTGACGTATTGAGCATGAACCGAGACTACCAATTCGCGGGTGTTATGACAGGTGATATGTCGGTCGATATGACCGATAATGGTTATTATGTCCGTTTGTAATGCATCTATTGCAGGAATTGCAGAGTAGGACTCCCCTCGCAGGTGCTGCGCCTACAGCCCCGGACGACGCGCTTCTAACGATTCATACGACCGCACCGCACAGCGTCATGGTGACTCCAAGCTTCGATTCTTCTAATCTAAGTCAGACTTTTTCGGACTTTATAGAATAAATCTCCTAGTGCCGGTAGAGTCACTCTTGTCCCCCTTAATGAGGACACGATTGGACGGAACGTGCCAAAAAGACTCCACTGTCCCACCTGCGCAAAGGTCGTAGCCCTCACAGCCGGGCTGACGTTCAAGTCTCATAAGGACGGCGGGATGCGTTGCATCTCGACCGGAAGCACAGCAGCCCGCGAAGCGCCAACCTACGGATTGGTCCAGATCATGCCGGGCAGCGAGTACGTGCGGATCGCCCACATCCAGGCGAACGCTCTTCTGGCTGAGAAGGAGATTGCACTCGGGCTCCCTGAATACCCCGATAGAACGTGCCATTCCGTCATCACCGTCGGCGGTGGCCTCCCCGGGCTCGGAAAGAGACGATAGGGTCCGCGTCGTCTCCCGGAGATGCTTGACCTCACGGTGTCGGCGGCCACCCACTACTGCACTGTCCAGTTCGAATGGAAGGAGGCCCAATATGGGTCAGTCTGCAAATCGCAGCGCAAAGTCAGGAAAGTTCATCTCAAACGCCGCCGCCGCCCGGTGGCCGGCCAAGACGACCACGGAGCGCGTCGGCCAAGGAACGGGTAATGCCCGTACGGTTCATCGCTCGGCAGCGTCGGGGATTTTTGTATCCGCCGAGGCAGCAGGAAAGGACCCTGGCGGAACTATCAGCCAGCGCGTCTAGCTCCAATCAAAGGCGAATCGGGGGTGCCGCACAGGCGGCACCCCCGATTTTCTACTCAAGGCCACCACTAAACCAGGTAGTGCGTAGGCCCTGGTGCGCTACCGGCTTATGACCAGGGCGGTGCCCGCCGTAATGAGGGCCACGATGACCTTGGTTAGGTCAAGGGTGACTCGTGGGCGCTTCTTCATGATTTCTTCCTTCTGGTTGCGGCCGAGGCGTTCCGGTTGAACGCGCCCCTCCTCTTAGCCCTATGCGGCGACTTCTCTGCGTACAGAAATGTCTCCCTGCGTGTTCCTACTCAAAGCTGCCTGATCGATCCCCGTCTATGGGGTACTGGTTTCGTTCAAAAATGCGCGAGTTGAAATTGGCCTGACGGGATGTGCCAGCCAGCATGCCGGCCGGGTCGCGTCTCTCATCTGCCGACCCAGGCCGCCTTCCTGCTCAATGACCGTGTCGTCCCGGTTGTCCGCAACGTCGGACGGTTGATTGTCCCGAAAGGGAGGAAACATTGTTTGTAGGCTGCTGTAGCCGGGCTGCCGGTAGACACGTCGAAGACGCCTAGGCCTCCCAGGGTTTAGCACGGCAAATGAGAGCATGGCATCGTGAGCGCTCCCGACCTGACTGCCGAGACTATGGACCAGCTACGAGCGTCTGGTTCTGAGAAACACACGACCCTCCTGCTCGGGGCCGGCGCGTCGACGACCTCTGGACTTCCTGGCTGGGATGAACTGGCCACCCGCCTGCTGGTTGGCAGCGCTTCAGTAGACGGCGTTGACAGCGCTCAGTTGCTTCTCACCCGTCAAGATCCTTTGATTGTCGTGGAGGCAGCACGAGCTGCGTACGGCGATGAAAAGTGGTTGAGAAAAGTACGCGCTGCCTTGTATGACGGTGTGGCGTCGACCGAGTCCTCTCCACTGCAGCTGGCGACCGTGGCACACGTCCTTGGCGGAGAGTCCGAGGACACTAGCTTGATTACGCTCAACTTCGACGTGCTGCTCGAGCAGACGCTGGAGCGCGAGTCTGGAGTCGAGGTAGTGAGTTCAACCGGGAAGAACATCTCGGTCGGGGACGGTTCCTACGTCGTGCACCACTTGCACGGCGTTGTCAGCCCGAGCACGACGGACAAAGTGGTGCTCACCTTCACGGATTTCCTGGATCTAATTTGTGCGCAGGGCTCGTGGCAAAAGGAATTGTTGCGTGAAGCTATCGGCCGTGGAGCCCTGATTATCGCTGGAACGTCATACCGTGACCCCGATGTCCGTCAATGGATTCACGCCGCTCTAAAGGGAGCCCCCGTTGAGCACGCGGCCATCGTGCTCCTGGCCCGACAAGGCTTCAGCGTTGACAAACAGCAGTTCTCGAAGCTCGAGCGCGCCTTAAGCGCGCAGTGGACCGCCGTCGGTATGCGCCCCATTCTTATGCACGATTTCTCCGACGCAGCACAAGTTATTCGTGAGCTGCGCCACGTCAATACGGACGACTATCTCGCACCCCAAGAGCGGGCAAAGCTGATCTGGGATTTCCATACCGACCGATTCGCAGAACTCCAGGAGACCTATGTGGCGGAGCTTGGGCGCAATGCTGAAGCTATTCGGCAGACTCTAGACGTTGAGCGCCTCAACCTGACACTGTGGCTGGCTGATGGAGAAGGCGGGCTTGCACGCTGGGCCGCACAGGATCGCCTGTACCTCGATCCTGCCGGGCTACGGACCGTCGAGACGGGGTACGACAGCCCCTGGATCGCAGGAAAAGCACTTGGTTCGGACGCCCTGCTCTTCCAAGATCTGCCGCGCCACCACACCCGTCAGTGGCAGTCCGTGCTCGCACTACCTGTGCCTGCACCACATCCAACCCTCCCAACAATGACTTCAGCCGTGCTCACCATCGGCCTTCCGGACCCAGCCGAGACCTACGAAGGATCAAAGCTGATGTGGGGCCCGTTGCTCGCGAGTATCGGAGATGAGTGGAGCACTCGGTTGACTCAGGACGTGTTTGCGGTGCCTACCGCAACTATCATTACGGATACGGACTAGGAGGCGTCATGCCGAAGAACGAGAAATCATCCTCGTACCAAAGCCTGGGCGAGGGCGTCTATCGCGTTGGCGGCGCGGTTACGCGCAGTGCCGTCACCGGACGCTACGTTACGGTGAATCCCGTCGCTGGTCGCCAAGGCTCATTTTCAACGAAAGTGCGGGCCTCCGGATCGAACGCCAACCGAGGCCAAACACCTAATTCTTGAGACTACCGTTCGCGGTCATGGTCTCGGGTACGTTGAATGTCGGTCTGAGTTGACTGGTCCCGTTGGTTTGTCTGGCGGGACTTCACGATGAGACCGGCGGCACGCTGCGCTTCCCGCTGCCTGTCAGCCGTCGCGCGGTTCGCAGCGCGCATCGCGTCGAGTGCTGTGGTCGGCTTCTGCAGAGGCTCTGACGCGCCCGGCACGGCGCGCTGATCCTGCTTGTCCCGTATGGCCGCGACACGAACTGCAAGTTCTGCACCAAATCTGCGCTCACGGTACGCCTCAGGGATCGCCTGCGTCTGGCTTGGGTCGACCTTGTACCGGTCACGGAACACGTCGACTTCGGCCGCGAGGCGCACCCACTCCTGCCGGCGGGTGCTCTCGGCGGGGACATCGCCGAGCTGCTGCGCCCAGTCGGGTTGATCGGCGGCGATCGCCGTGCCGCGTTCCTCGAGTCGCACGGCCAGGTACTCGTACCGCTCCCCCAGGTGGTCCCGCCATGCGGGGTCGGTGCCTGCGGCGTCGAGCACCCGCCGATCGGCAATCCACGCCGGCACTGCAGGGCGCTCGGTTGCTGACACCGGCGCCTGGTCGGCGGGGGCTGTTTCGATGCGTCGTTCCATCCTGTGGGAGAGGACGGCGCCGACGTCGTCGGCGGTGCCGCGTTCTCGTTCGTTCCACGATTCCCGCAGCACGCTGGCCGGGTCGAGGCCCTGGGTTTCGGCGCGGGTGAGGGCGGCGGTGACGGCGCCCCAGCTCTCGGAGCTGGTGAGGTTCCGCGCGTCCTGCTCGTCGAGGGTGTGGCCGACGAGTTGGGTGAAGCGGATGGTGTTGGCGCGTTCGGCGACGTCGCCGTATTGGTCGATGAGGGTGACCAGGTCATCGACGCGGGCTTGTTCGGCACGGATGGTTTCGGTGGCGGAGAGCATCCCGTCGCTGTGGCCGGCGATGGCGGCCAGGACGTCACTCATGGGCTGGGCATCTTCGGTCTCGACGTAGAGATGGTTGGCTTCCTTGCCACGGGTCAACCCGACGTACACGAGTTCGCGGGAGGTGGAGGAGTCGGCGAGGACGTGGGCGGTGTCCGCGGTCATGCCCTGGGCCCGGTGAATGGTCGACGCGTATCCGAGCTCGACGTTGTTCTGCACGTACTCGGCGGGGAGGGTGATGCGACCGCCGTGCCCGGCATGGGTGACGGTCAACGCCCCGTCGGCTTGCACCTTGCCGACGGTCCAGACGTCACCGTTCTTGACGCGGTCGGTGCCGCGCCCGGTGCGGAGGGTGGCGTCGTTGAGGCGGGTCACGATCCGGTCGCCCTGGTACGCGGCGAGTCCGTCGCGGAGCTGCGAGGACTTCTTCCCGGAGACCAGGCCGGCACCCATCCGGTAGGCCTGGGCCCTCGTGTTGAGGTCGGTGACGGTCACGTTTTGTTGGGCGAGCATGACGGCGTTCTTGCCGGCTTCGTCGTCGTGCTGCCAGGCGGCGAAGACGTGGTCGGTCATCCGGTCGATGCCGCCGCCGGTGACCCGGCCGTTGTCGACGTACCAGCGGAACGGGTCCCCCACCGTGGCCGGGTCGCGCAACTGCCGGGTCGCTTCGGCTTCGGCCGGGGACGTGAACCGGTGGATCTCCTCGAGCTTGACGGAGCCGACTTCGCGTTCCAGCAGGCGTAGCGCCCCGCCGGACTCGACGGCGGCGAGTTGCCGGTCGTCACCGATTAGGCGCACGTGCGCCCCGTGACGCTCCGCAATGCTGGTGACCTTAGCCAGGTTGAGGGTGCCGGCCATACCGGCCTCATCGACGACGATGATGTCCCCCGCCCGCAGCTTCAACTCGTCCGGGTGGCGACTGTCGGGGGTGGCGTCCCCGTGGGTGTTGTAGGCGCGGACGAAGGAGTGGATCGTGGCCGCCGGGACCTCGACAGTGTCGCGGAACACGGCGGCCGCCGTCGCGGACGGGGCCAACCCGATCAGTCGGCCACCGGCCTGCTCGGTGGCGCGGGCAGCCAACGCAAGGGCGGTGGTCTTCCCGGCGCCTGCCGGGCCGGTCGCAACGACGAGGAGCGTGCCGGAGGTCGTGAACTCGCGGGCAAGGGCCCGCTGACCGGCATCCAAAGGTCCGGTGTGCCGGGCTGCGGTGCGGTCGAACTCAGCCACCGTGATGGGGGCGATCGTGCGCGTGCGACCCGCGGCCAACAACGTGTCTTCGGCAGCGAGGAGGCCGGTGGAGGTGAAGAGCATGCGACCCTTGTGCTCGTAAATGCTCGACCCGTCCCGGCGGGTCAGGGGCTCGAAGGAACCGTGCGGGGCGGGCGGGGTCACAGCGATCGAGTCCGTCTCCAGTGCACGCCGAGTGATCAGCTCGACCGTGCCTTCGGGTACGGGGCCGAGGCTGGTTTCCTTCTGGACCCAGCGGCGAGCTTCGGCCTCGATCATGTGCGGACCCCAGACCGCGTGATGCTCCGACACCGTCGCCACAACCTCACGCGCAGCACGGTCCACATCCACCACCCGCGGCTCCCCCGGCCTACTACCCAAGGTCGGTGCGGCAGCACGGGCATCCTTGAGGAGGTTCGTGACGGTGGCGGTGCCGACGCGTTCGGCGGCCTTCGCAGCCCACTCGGCGCGGAGGCCAGCGAGGGATCGGACGTGGGCTTTCGCGGGGCGGGTCTCGAGGGTGGCCTGCTGCGCGAGCTTGATCCGGGCGACCGCGTCCGGGCTGCGCCCGTGGGTGGCCCGGTAGTCCTTCTCGAGCTGGCCGACGACCTTCTTGATGTCCGCGGACCGGGTCGAGAACGCCCCGGTGAGGCGCTCATCGACACCGGCGATCTCGACCACGGGCCGCTTGCCCGGGGTGACTTCCCGCAGCTCTGTGGCCAGGCCGAGGCGGGTGGTGACTTCGTCCATGACGCGTTGGTTGTAGAACTCCGACGCGGCCACACCCTGACGGTGGAAGAGCTTGGAATCGATCGTGCGCCACTTCCCATCGACACCCTTGACCTTGTTCGCCACGACCAGGTGATCGTGCAACTGCGGGTCACCATTCCGGGAGTCATAGTGACGGAACCGCGTCGCCACCAGGCCACCCTCGACGTCGATCTGTGCGACACCGTTCGTGCCGGCCCGGGTCGCGATCGCTTCCCGCTCTAGGTAAGACACGGTGTCCAGGATCGCGACTGCCTGGGCATCTTCGATCGTCTTTCGGGTGTCCTCGTCGCCGAGGCCCCAGAGCACGGAGACGCTCTTCGCGGGTGAGAAGACTAGGTCGAAGCCGGCGACCGCTTGCTGCGTCGGCCGCGTCGCCGCGGTGATGAACCGTCCGAGTTCGTCCTTGTCTGCCGGCGGCCGGCCCTTCGCGTCGCGGAACGCCAGGTCACCCTCACGTGTGCGGATCGCACGGCGGTCGGCGACGTTCGGCTCGCGCCCGTTCACCCTGGTGAAGTCGGTGTAGCCGGCGGCGATCTTCGCGGACAGGTCAGTACCGTCGGTGCTGTAGCCGTAGTAGGAACGGCCGAGCTTGGCTGCCTTCGTAGCCTCCCCCACAGTCTTGCCTTGGGCCTGCGCGTCAGCAATGATTCGTTCGGCGTCGGGGTGCAAACCCTCACCGTAGAGGGCCTTCATCTGCTCCTCCGTGACGACCCCGGAGACGCCGAGTGCGGCCAGTCCCCCGCCGACCCAGACACCTTGAGGGTTGCCATCCTCGGTGTAGTAATCGCCCAGCTCACGGCCGCTCTCACGCTTCGCATCACCGGTCGCGACCTCGTTGGTGTAATACACATACCCGTCTCCCGCAGAGAGGATATGCATAGTCATCACCCGCTCACTTTACCTCGTCTATTACTAATGCCAGAGGTGTGACAAATACTAATACGAAGAATGAGGATGCAGGGTGGTCACGATCGAAGATTGTGATGGTCGAATGCTGAGGCTCCTGTCGACGGGTGCCTGCCGATAAAGACTATCGAGACGACGGAGTAGGCAGTGCTCAGCTCGCAACTAAACGCGCTCCTCCCAGCGAAAGGGCCCCCTTGTCGCTTCTCGAAAGGATCTGTCGCAGGCAGCCGATGTGCTCACCGAAACTGGGACATGACTTCGCTCGTACGATGAAGGCTGCCGCTACTCTTTGGTAATGGTCGATGAATATTGCCATTGTGGTTCGCAGTCCGCTGGCCGATGTACCCGATGTGCCGCTCGCCTCTGCCGCACGCACCTGCTGGAATATCCGACCGCGATTACGCTCATGCTCGATCAACTGACAGCCCCCGGCGACCGGCCGCACCTGTGCGAGCCATGCGTATGGAACGCAATGGAGAACCGCGCAGAAGAAGTAGCTGCAAGCATGAAGGCTCAGGGTGTTTCAACCCCGGAGCTAGTCGGCGCCCGAGTGGCGGCATATAACCTATGGCACGGTGGTCAATCTAGTTATGGGATCGCGCCGACACTCCCCTTCGGACAGCTCATCACATTGACTGCCGCTGGAGGCGTACTTCCAGATTGGGCGACGACAGATGCCACGGTGTCCATGGGGCTGGTCTACTCCCGACTGGCCTCGCCTGGGACAATGACGACCGTGCCATGGGAGGAGGTTGGACCTGACATCGAAGAGTCTGTCGGCTTCTTTCGTTCCAGAATCAGGCGGACCCGTAACGTACTGCGTTCCGGAAGCATGGTGGGTTGGTCTGTCGATCTCAATCATCAGGAATATGTCCAGAACAGAATCTTGATAACCGCTGATGGCAGGGTCGTGCCTCTTCCGATTTCACACTCCGCCAGCGGGGGCATAACGTTTTCTGCCCAATCCAAGTCCCTGGACCAAGCGATCGCACGGTACGAGGGTTCGACCGCGATAACCGGCGAACGCGACGTGTCGGAGAGCATCGGTATTGCGATTCTGTCCCTTCCGAGGCCGTAGATAAGCGATGCACCAACATATTCAATCCTGCGAAACACCCCCACCAAACGCATTCTGAGGTCGAGTGAACGGTCCATCGCGATCTTGTCGAACCTGCATTCCGCGGGCTTTGATGAGCTCATGCCCAAGACCTTCGCGAGGGTGACCGTTGGCCGGCTCCTGAGTCACGCCCACTTCTGTCGAACCTCCAGCGTCTTGATCCGCCTCACCCTGGCCTTGGTAGTACCGGGCAAGCATGCGCGCTGGACTCACGCATAATGGTTCCTCCACCCACGAAAGGGGTACACGCATGGCCGACGTACGTAAGTCTGCGAAGCAGACTGCCGCCCGCTCTCGCGCACGCGAGAAAGCGGCAGAGTTCCGCGCGAAAGAAGACAAGCTCGAGCAGCTCGCCACCGACTACTTCGTCGCCACTGACTCGCTCGACGAGATCGACGCGACAGCACAGGCGGAGATCGCAGCCATCCAGGATCGAGCAGCGCAGCAGAGCGCGGCCGCCCGCACGTCAGCGGCGGCCGTCATCGCGTCCATGCTCGAGCTCGGAACCCCCAGGGCAGAAGTAGCGGGCCGCCTGGGTCTGGCGCTGCGCGACGTCAAGAAGGCTCCTGCGCTCTGAAGTCATTGAGCTCTCGAAGCGAACGCTAACCTGTCTGGTTTGGTGCTCTTCGCTGGAGTGGTTAGGTCCTGTCGGTCCCGCCGGATCCTCGTTGGAGGATGCTGAGCGGTCCGCCCAACTGGTGTGCGCGCAGAGTTCGCCTGATGCCTCGTCGTTGCCAGGTTCCGGGACGGCGCCGCTACAACCGGGGTCATCCTCTGTCCAGGAACGGCCTTAGCCGTCGTCGGTGATTGCTCCGGTCGGTGAGTTGCTGGGTGTCCAAACGCCCCCCTTGATCGTCGTCAAGGGGGCGTTTGGATGATCAAGCTTTGTAGTGGCTGTCTCCTTCTTGGTCTTCTTCGGCGTGTGCGGAGACCCAGGTGTCGGCGGCGGTGTCGGCTCCGGAGGCGCGGAGCAGCCCGGCGAGGGCGTCCACTTCGGTGCAGCTCATCCGCGGGCCCACGTCGCCCGCGAAGTCGGCGGCCGCGAACACATCGACGAAACGCGTAGCGGCGGCGGTATCAATGGTGATTGTGTTCATTGCTGGTTCTCCTGGTCTATCGGGTGAGCGATGTGACGGTGCAGAGGTTGACTCGGTGCAGGATGACCTGGGCGATGTGCACGGGGCTGTAGATGTAATCGTGGAAGTGCCCGGCAACGTAGATCCCGTGGGGCACGGCGGCATCGTTGAGGGGTTCACCCTCGGGGGTGAATACGACCAGGTCTTTGTGGTCGCTGTCGGTGCTGATGAGGTGCTGCGCGACCCGGTATCCGGCGGCCGTGTAGTCGCGGTGGGTGTTGATCCCGTCGCAGGAGTACCGCACGACCCGGGGCATGTCCTCGCCGTCGAACGCGACGAGCGCGGACCCCTGGTCGTCGTACCCGTCGGTCATGCCGTTGAACTTGCGGCCCTCGTACTGGTTGGTTACTGCGCTTACCTCCCGGTCAGTGGGGCCGTCGCTCCATGACACGTTCATCCATGCGGACGCGGTGCCGGTGCTCATCCAGACGCTGAACTTCACGCCGGGAAACGCGTTCTTCAACGCCACCCGAACCAACTTGGCGGTGTCCTTGGTGCTGATGTAATCCGTCATGTTCGCATCTCCTCAGTTGCTCGGTGCAGTGGTGGCCTGCTCGGCCTGGATGGCTACCCACAGGGCAAGCCGGGTCCGGAGGTCGGCGATCCTGGCGAGCTGGTCGGCGGTGCGCGCGGCCGTGACCGCGGGGTGCTCGGGAGTGTGGGGCGTGGCGTATCCGTCCCAATGCAGGGTGCGCTCGCGCCTGCGGATCGAGCTGTTGAGGTGGAAGATTGTCCATTCGACGTCAGCGGCAGTAATCGTGTGCGCGGGGGTCTGTGTCTGTTCAAGCATTTTCTCTCCTCCAAATTTTTTTGCCTTTCGGCGGTTTCTCCGCCCTCATGGAGTGCTGTCGGGGTCAAGCCCCAAGGAACGGTTGCAGGCCAAAAGTTATGAAGGAGCGCAGCAGGGGAAGAAGTTTTTGCTGAAACTGTGACGACGGCTTGACGCCGGCAGCACGCAGTGAACAATCCCCCAGACGAAAAGCAACAAAGTTTACGCGCGCCGAACTGCACTGTCGGGCAGGAGCGGCGGCGTAGTTCGGTGGGCCAGCAGCACTGGACGAAAGCGGATTTCGGAGGATTGCCGGAGGCTAGCCGTTAGCTGTGTCTGCATCCTCGTCATCGATTCGCGGGATCACAGTAAGCAGCCGTTCCGTTGCCTCGCGAAGGATCTGCCCGAGTTGCGGTTCGTATCCGGAGTGCGTGGCGAACCGGACAACTCCGTAAGTGACCACGGCATCGGCGAGCTTCAATATCTTCGTAATCGCTTGGGGATCAGGCATAGTTGCTCTTTGGACCCGGCCGCTGTCGCTGTTTCCTGCTGCGACTGAAATCTGCAGTGCCACAAGCGGCCATCGCTTTCCGTGGGCAGTTCCCGCGGAAGATCGCCACAGCCGCTCGACTTCAGCAGGATCACTAATTCCGCCAGTCCTGCTTCCGTTCCTGGCGGCTGCGGCTGACGCTTCTTTGACCACGGCCATGTACCCGCGAAAGCGTCCGATCTCCTCTTCAGAAGTTGTACTTGCAACCCGTTCCAGGAGCTGAGCCCTCGCAGCATGCATGCGATGCTTTTCGCTGGGTGGCAGCGCCTTCCTCTCTTCCTCGAGGTCATCGAGGATCAGGCAGAGGTGCCGTAGCGCGGTCGAATGGGCGTCTTTGGCGTCCATCATCCAGACTGCTTGCGAGGCGGATTCGACCGCTGCGCGAGCGAGGGCTTGCACGGGGCGGAGTTTGTGCAGGACGACAGCTTCCGGGTGAAACTTCAGGGGCGCTGTGAGGTCGGCCCAGAATTCCAGGTGCTCGATGCCGGCGCTTAGGTAGTCACGTGCCCAGTCAGACGCCGCTTCCCACTGGTACTGAGCGTCGACCTGCGCGAATGCGGAGCCTCGCAGGGGTGTTCCAATAGTGTCGAGGACCTCTCGCATGATCCGTGCGCTATGGGCAACCTCAACCCACGGCATGCTGGTTTCCCGGTCAATTCTGTAGCGCTCCATGAGCCTCCTCTTTCCGTCATTGTCCGTCAGCAACGACTCGAACACTGCTTGCCATGAGGACACTGGTCACGATCACCAGTGGGTGTCCTGGTTGGTTACATCTACACACGCTCGATGGCGAACTGCCTCTCTACTCAAGCCCCGCCGTCGGCTCTGCGACCTCCACGCATTCAGCCCGCACGCGCCAATACGCTGTTTTGGGTGCACCTAGAGCCCGAGTTGGGCCTCGACCCACTTCTGAAGAACGGTGATGGCAGCTTTCTCAACCGAGCCGGATAGATCCAAGAGAAAACCTTTGATCTTCTGTTTGGCTCGCACGCGCGATGGACTAGGTGCTCCACGATCCGCGAGTTCGCGTAGCGCTTCGGAAGATGTCAACCTATGTGAGTCAGTTTCCTTAGGCGGTCATTGAGTTCGTTCCTTCCTTTTCGGGTTCGTTGATCCACGTCGTCGTCGGGAATGTT
>NZ_SOGU01000104.1:0-20307 GCF_004403275.1 Cryobacterium sp. TMT4-10 | reverse complement strand
GCACCGCGCACCGGCACCGCGCACCGGCACCGCGCACCGGCACCGCGCACCGGCACCGCGCGCCGGCGCCCGCCCGGGCCCGCGCTTAGACTGAGCGGATGCCCGTCATCGAGATCAGCGACCTCAGCGATCCGCGTCTCGTGGACTACGCCCACCTGACCGACGTCGCCCTCAAGAAGGCTCGGGGCACCGAACACGGACTGTATATAGCCGAGTCGGCATTGGTTCTCGAGCGCGCGCTGCGGGCCGGGCATCGCCCCCGCTCGGTGCTCGCGCTCGGCAACACCGTCGACGAGGCCCGCGCGCTCGTCGGCAACGACGTGCCCGTCTTCGTCGGCCCGGGGGAGCTGCTGGCCGAGCTGACCGGCTACGTGCTGCACCGCGGCGTGATCGCCGCCATGCACCGCCCGGCCCTGACCGAGCCGGACGCGCTGCTCGCCGGCGCGCGCCGCATCGTCATCCTCGAGAACGTCTCCGACCCCACCAACGTGGGCGCGATCTTCCGCTCGGCCGGCGCGATCGGCGCGGACGCGATCCTGGTCACGCCCCGCTGCTCCGACCCGTTCTACCGCCGCGCCATCCGCGTCTCGATGGGCACCGTGCTGCAGGTGCCGTGGACCCGCGTCGGCGACTGGCCCAGCACCCGCGCGCTGCTGACCTGGCACGGCTTCCACGTGGCCGCGCTCGCACTCAGCGCGGATGCCGTCAGCCTGCGCGACTTCCCCGGCCACGAACACGACCGGCTGGCCCTGCTGCTCGGCGCGGAGGGTGAGGGCCTCACCCCGGACGCCCTGGCGGCCTCCGACAGCGTGGTGCAGATCCCGATGAAGCACGGCATCGACTCCCTCAACGTGGCCGCGGCCAGCGCCGTCGCCATGTGGGCGCTGTCCGGCTGACTCCGGGCACCGATTCGCAGGAGTTAGGCGGTGGCCGCCGGGGGCTTACTCAGGAGATCCGCGGGATCGCGTTGCGCCGGCCCCCGGACCAGTGCGGCGGCAGGCACAGAACGACGGATGCCGTGCCGGATTTCCTGAGTCAGCCCCACGCCGACCGCCGCGCCATGATCTCCGCCACACGCCCGCCCGCCCGCGCTTCAGCGTGGCGGCAGCGCGGGAAGCCTAGGCTGAGGTCATGAGCAACGAGGCTGTCATTGTCGATGTCGTGCGCACCGCGTCAGGTCGAGGCAAGCCGGGGGGCGCCCTGTCGGGCGTGCATCCGGCCGACCTGCTGGCGGGTGTGCTGAGCGAACTGGTCAGCCGCAACGGCCTCGATCCGGCCCTCGTCGACGACGTGATCGGCGGCTGCGTCAGCCAGGTCGGCGAGCAGGGCTACAACGTGACCCGCACCGCCCTGCTCAGCGCCGGCTTCCCCGACTCGGTTCCGGGCACCACCATCGACCGGCAGTGCGGCTCCAGCCAGCAGGCCGTCACCTTCGCCGCCCAGGGCGTGATGGCCGGCGCCTACGACGTGGTCATCGCCTGCGGCGTCGAGTCGATGAGTCGTGTGCCGCTGGGCAGCTCGCTCGGACGCGGGTCCGGCGGGACACCCGGCCAGGACCCGCACGGCACCCTGATGCACGAGCGCTACCCGCAGGGCCTGGTCAACCAGGGCGTCTCGGCCGAGCTGATCAACCAGCAGTGGCGCCTGGGCCGCGGCGAGCTGGACGCCTTCGCGGCCCGCTCCCACCGCCTCGCCGCGGCCGCCGCCGAGCGCGGCGATTTCGACGGCGAGCTGCGGCCGGTGACCCTGCCGGGCGGGCGGGTCGTCACCGACGACGAGACCATCCGCCCCGGCACCACGCTCGCCTCCCTGGCCACGCTGCCGCCGGCATTCCGAACGGATGCCCTCGCCGCCCGCTTCCCGAAACTCGACTGGCACATCACCGCCGGCAACTCGTCCCCGCTCACCGACGGGGCCTCCGCTGCCCTGATCATGAGCGCCAAGCGGGCCGATGAGCTCGGCCTCAACCCGCGCGCCCGGTTCCACAGCTTCGCGGTGACCGGAAGCGACCCGCTCCTGATGCTCACCGGCGTGATCCCGGCGACCCGGCGCATCCTCGAACGCTCCGGCCTGAGCATCGACGACCTCGACGCGTATGAGGTGAACGAGGCTTTCGCCAGCGTTCCGCTGGCCTGGCTGGGGGAGTTCGACGCCGACCCAGCCCTCCTCAACCCCCGCGGCGGCGCCATCGCCCTCGGCCACGCGCTCGGCTCCTCCGGCACCCGGCTGCTCGGCACCCTGCTCAACCACCTCGAGCTGACCGGCGGCCGCTGGGGCCTGCAGACCATGTGCGAGGGCGGCGGCATGGCCAACGCGACGATCATCGAGAGGCTCTGAGATGCGCATCGACGGATGCTCCGCCCTCGTCACCGGCGCCGCGTCCGGCCTCGGGCTGGCCACCGCCACCGCCCTGGCCCGCGCGGGCGCTGCAGTCGTGCTGCTCGACCTGCCGGGAGCCGCGGGGGAGGAGGCCGCGGCGGCGCTCGGCGGCCAGGCCCGCTTCGTGCCCGGGGACGTCACCCGGGAAGAGGACGTGCAGGCCGCGGTCGACGCGGCCGTCGAACTCGGTCCGCTCCGCATCGTGGTCAACTGCGCCGGGATCGCGCCGGGCGGCCGCACGGTCGGGCGCGACGGCCCGCTGCCGCTCGCGGACTTCGACCGGGTCATCCGGATCAACCTGGTCGGCACGTTCAACGTGATCCGCCTGGCCGCCGCGGCCATGCAGCAGACGGAGCCGATCGGCGGCAGCGCGGCTCCAGCAGAAAAAGCAGTCGCAGCAGGCGCATCAGACGCGGCAGGCGCAGGAGACGACGCAGGCGCAGCCCCCGGCGACACGGGCACCGCGGAGCGCGGCGTGATCGTCAACACCGCATCCGTCGCCGCGTTCGACGGGCAGATCGGGCAGGCCGCGTATTCGGCTTCGAAGGGCGGCGTCGCCGCAATGACGCTGCCGCTGGCCCGCGAATTCGCCCGGTCGCTGATCCGGGTGGTGGCCATCGCCCCCGGCATCTTCGACACGCCCATGCTGCGCGGCATGGCCGAGAACGTGCGGGAATCCCTCGCCGCATCCGTGCCGCACCCGGCACGCCTCGGCGACCCCGTCGACTTCGCCGCGCTCGTTCGGCACATCGTCGAGAACCCGATGCTCAACGGCGACACCATCCGCCTCGACGGCGCCATCCGGATGCCGCCCCGCTGATCCCGCTGATCCCGCTGATCCCGCTGATCCCGCTGAACCAAGAGCCGGGACCGACTGCCCAGTGCCGGCCCCGGCCCCGCGCCTCCGCCGACCCTGTGCGTCCCCTCGGAGACCTCACCGACGTGCTTTTTTAGGGTAGGCTTACCTAAAGACAAGCGGGTGAGGCCCGCCGACAGCGCCGACAGTGGGGACACGCAACATCATGCTTTTGACACGCAACTGGGCCATGATCGCCGCGCTGGGAACAGCCACCCTGCTCGGAGCGACCGCGTGCGCGTCGCCCGACGCGGCA
This sequence comes from Cryobacterium sp. TMT4-10, assembly GCF_004403275.1. NCBI lineage: Bacteria > Bacillati > Actinomycetota > Actinomycetes > Micrococcales > Microbacteriaceae > Cryobacterium > Cryobacterium sp. TMT4-10. The sequence continues at coordinate 16,816 of NZ_SOGU01000104.1, read as the reverse complement.
TCCGGACCGGAATCCAGCGACACCGCCTCCGCCACCCCATCGGGATCCATCACCGTGTACAACGCGCAGCACGAGGAACTGACCCAGGCCTGGGCGGACGAGTTCACCCAGGAGACCGGCGTCACCGTCGTCCTCCGCAACGGCGACGACTCCGAACTGGGCAACCAGCTCGTGCAGGAGGGGTCGGCCTCGAAGGCCGACGTCTTCCTGACCGAGAATTCGCCGGCGATCAGCCTGGTCGACAACGCCGACCTGCTGGCCCCGGTCGACGCCGACACGCTCGCCCAGGTGCCCGAGCAGTTCCAGCCGTCCACCGGCACCTGGACCGGAATCGCCGCCCGCTCCACGGTCTTCGCGTACAACCCGAGCCTGCTCGGCGACGCTGAGCTGCCGGCCTCCCTGCTCGACCTCGCCGACCCGGCGTGGAAGGGCCGCTGGGCCGCCTCGCCCTCCGGCGCCGACTTCCAGGCGATTGTCAGCGCGCTGCTGGAGCTCAAGGGTGAGAAGGCCACGAGCGCCTGGCTCGCCGCGATGAAAGACAACGCGGTCGTCTACAAAGGCAACAGCACGGTGATGAAGGCCGTCAACGCGGGCGAGATCCCCGGCGGCGTCATCTACCACTACTACTGGTTCGGCGACCAGGCCGGAACCGGCGAGAACAGCTCGACCACGAAGATGCACTACTTCAAGAACCAGGATCCGGGCGCGTTCGTCAGCGTGTCCGGCGGCGGGGTGCTCAAGACGAGCGCGAACCCCGTCGCCGCGCAGGCGTTCCTCGCCTTCGTCACCGGCAAGTCCGGCCAGGAGATCCTCAAGACCGGCACCTCGTTCGAGTACCCGGTCTCCGCCGGCGTCGACGCGAACCCGGCACTGATGCCGCTCAGCGAACTCGAGGCCCCGGCCATCGACCCGTCCCACCTGAACAGCACCAAGGTCACCGAGCTGATGACCCAGGCCGGATTCCTCTAGGCTGAAAGTGGTGATACCCGCAGCTCCTCCGACCGTGAACACGGCGCCCGACAGCCAGGGCCCCGCCTCCGAGAGTGCCGTCGGCACGACCGAAAGCAGGGCCGGTTCGGCGCGCACGGATGCCCCGGCTCGGGTCCCCAAACGGCCCTCACCATTCATCGTGGCTGCCGCCGGCACCGTGTCCCTGCTGGGGCTGCTGCCGCTTGGGTATGTGATCGTCACCGGCATACTGACCGGCTGGCCGGCGCTCTCGGCGCTGATCTTCCGGCCGCGGGTCGGCGAGCTGCTCGTCAACACCATCGGACTCGTCTTGATCACGGTGCCGCTCTGCGTGGCCATCGGCGTGGGCGCCGCGTGGCTCGTCGGGCGCACCTCGCTGCCCGGAGCGAAGGTGTTCGCGGTGCTCCTGGCCGCCCCGCTCGCGGTTCCCGCCTTCGTGAACAGCTACGGCTGGGTGAGCGCCGTCCCCTCACTGCACGGGCTCTGGTCGGGCGTGCTGATCGCGACGCTGTCCTACTTCCCGCTGGTGTACCTGCCCTGCGCCGCCGCGCTCCGGCGCCTCGACCCGACCGTCGAGGAGGCCGCCGGGTCGCTCGGCAGCGGAGCCTGGGCCGTCTTCTTCCGGGTCATCCTGCCCCAGCTGCGGCTGCCGATCCTCGGCGGCGCGCTCCTGGTCGGGCTGCACCTGCTCTCCGAGTACGGTGCGTTCGCGATGATCCGGTTCGACACGTTCACCACCGCCATCGTCGAGCAGTACCGGTCCACGTTCAACGGCCCAGCGGCGAACGCGCTGGCCGGCGTGCTCGTGCTGCTCTGCCTGGTGCTTTTGATCGGGGAGTCCGGCGCCCGCGGCCGTTCCCGGTACGCCCGGATCGGCTCCGGCGTGGCCCGGGTCACCCCGCGGCGCTCCCTCGGCGCGTTCACCCCGGTCGGCTACCTGTTCCTCGGCGGCCTGTTCGTGCTGGCGATCGGCGTGCCGTTCTCGAGCGTCATCCGTTGGCTGGTGCAGGGCGGCACGGATGTCTGGGCCGACGCGGTCGTCGGCCAGGCGCTCCTGCAGACCGTCGGCTACGGCCTCGCCGGGGCGGCGGTCACCTGCCTGCTCGCATTCCCGATCGCGTTCCTCGCGGTGCGTTACCCGAGCCGGTTGTCCCGCGGCCTCGAATCGGTCAACTACCTCACCAGCTCGCTGCCCGGGATCGTGACGGCCCTCGCGCTCGTCACCGTCAGCATCCGCTTCGTGCAGCCGCTCTACCAGACCACGATCCTGGTGATCGTGACCTACCTGATGATGTTCCTGCCGCGCGCCCTGGTCAACCTGCGGGCCGGCCTCGCCCAGGTGCCGGTCGGGCTGGAAGAGGCCGCCCGCTCGCTGGGCAAGCATCCCGTCGCCGCGTTCCTGAGCGTCACCGCACGGTTCTTCGTGCCGTCGGCCCTCGCCGCCGGCGCCCTGGTCTTCCTCGGTATCGTGACCGAGCTGACCGCGACCCTGCTGCTGGCCCCGAACGGAACCCGCACCCTCGCGATCCAATTCTGGTCGAAGGTGAACGACATCAACTACGTCGGGGCGGCGCCGTACGCCCTGCTGATGATCGTGCTCAGCCTGCCGGTCACCTATCTCCTGTTCGCCCGCTCCCGACTGACGAGCGTCTCGTGACCGAGTTCGAGCGCCCCGCCGCCGGTACCGCCGAAACCGAGAGTCCGACCATCGAACGCGCAACCAGTGATCTCGAAAGCCCCGCCAGTGAACGCCCCGCCAGTGAACGCCCCGCCAGTGAACGCCCCGCCATTGAACTGAGCGGCGTGAACAAGAGCTTCGGCAGCACCCGCATCCTCGAGGACATCGCCCTCTCGGTGCCGGAAGGCAGCCGCACCGTCGTCGTCGGCTCGTCCGGCTCGGGTAAGACCACCCTGCTCCGCCTGATCAGCGGGTTCGAACTGCCCGACTCCGGCACGATCACCGTGCTCGGGCGCACGGTCGCCGCACCCGGCGTGGCCGTGGCGGCGCACCGGCGCGGCATCGGCTTCGTGGCGCAGGACGGGGCGCTGTTCCCGCACCTCACCGTGGGCCAGAACATCGCGTTCGGCCTCGGCCCCGCCCTCCGCGGCGGCACCCGCCGGCAGCGCGCGCGGGCGGTCGACGAGCTGCTCGAGATGGTGTCGCTGAACCCGAGCTTCGCCGCGCGCCGCCCCGACGAGCTCTCCGGCGGCCAGCAGCAGCGCATCGCCCTGGCCCGGGCCCTGGCCCGCCGGCCGCGGGTGATGCTGCTCGACGAACCCTTCTCCTCCCTCGACGCCGGGCTGCGGGCGGCCACCCGCGACATCGTCGCCGCCACGCTCGAACGCGCGGGCATCACCACCGTGCTCGTCACTCATGACCAGGCCGAGGCCATGAGCTTCGCCCACCAGCTCGCGGTGCTCCGCGACGGCCACCTCGGCCAGGTCGGCCCGCCGCGCGAGGTCTATTGGCGCCCCGTCGACCTGTTCACGGCCCGGTTCCTCGGCGACGCCGTGGTGCTGCCGGCCACGATCGACGACGGCTTCGCGTCGTGCGCGCTGGGCCGGGTCGCCGTGGCTCCCACCGCCCTGCGCGGCGACGCCTGCATCATGCTCCGCCCCGAGCAGATCATCGTCGAACACTGCGAGACGACGGATGCCCCGGGCGCCCCGACCTGCACCGGCCGGGTCGAGGCCGTCGACTTCTACGGGGCCGAAGTGCAGCTCGCCGTGCGCTTGTTCTCCGGTGGTTCCGCGTTGACAGGGCCTAACTCGTCGGGGTCTGACTCGATCGGGTCGCTGTCGGCCGGCTCCCTTTCGGCCGGTTCCCTTTCGGCCGGTTCCCTGTCGGCCGGTTCCGCTTCGACCGGATCCCTTCACGCTCCCGGCGGCACCGTCATCCACGTGCGCCAGCACGGCACCACCGGCACCGTGGTCGGCAGCAGCGTCAACCTCACCGCCCGCGGCACGGCCACGGCTTTCGCCGCGCCCCACGCCTGACCCGCCGCTGCCCGCCCGCACAGGAACGCCCCGCACCGCCGGCCTGCCCGGGGCCAACTCAGGAAAATCCCTGCGCCCGCCCCGCTGCCGCCGCAGACCAGTGCGGATCGCCCCGCAAGATCGCCCGGATCTCCTGAGTTAGCCGCAGAAGGTCAGCCACAGACCAGTGCGAATGCTCCGCCAGAGCGACTGGATCTCCTGAGCCAGCCAGCTGGCCGATGGCGCGCCGGTCGCTATCCGACTCGGCCCGCTGCTGCAGCCCTGCAGAGTAGCGGGCCCCGCGCACGTTGAGTCGGAGATTTTCACAACCCGCCGCATTCCAAGGCGCCGCCAGCGGCGTTTCGCGAAAATCACCGCGGTTAGGACCCGGTCGAGGTCGGCGTGGGCGTGAGGGGCGGCGGGGCGCGAGGGATGCTGCGGGTGGGCTCGGCGCACGTGGCCCGGCAGGGCCGGGGACGGGGCGGGACGGGACGGGGCTAACTCAGGAAAACCCCTGCGCCCGCCCTGCTGCGGCCACAGACCAGTGCGGATCGCGCTGCCACTTTGCCAGGATCTCCTGAGTTCGCCACAGGAGGTTAGCCAGAGAGGTTCAGCCAGGGAAGGCTCCGTCGGAGAGGGTGGGGTGCAGTCGGTGCGCTCCGGGCATCCGTGCCGGTTGTTGCGCACCTCCGGCCGACGAGGGAACCGCGGATTCGGTGTGTGGCGCAGCCGGCACCCCGGGCGCCCGCCCGGTCCCGGGCTACGGCGCCGACCGCAGCACCCGCCGCTCCCGCATGCTCGAGCCGCGGGAGACCAGGTACACGAGGGCGGTCACGAACGGCACGAAGACGAGGAACAGCACCCAGGCCGCCCTCGCCCACCCGCTCAGGGTGTCGTCACGGAACAGGTCCGCGAGGATCGAGAACATGACCGTCAGATAGGCGATGAACACGTAGGTCCAGAAGAAGAGCCAGATATCATCCCAGATATCGGTCGTTGAGCCCATCCGCGTTCTCCTTCGCTCGGAATCCCGGCCAGAGCCTAGCGTGATGACGTCGCTGCGGACAGGGGTCGGGTTCCGTTCGGTCCCGCCGGCGAGATCCCGCCGATCCCGTTCTCCAAGTGGGCAACGCGACCGGGGCTTGCCCTAGGTTTGGCGCGACAATCGCCCCTCCGGAGGGAGCTCCACCACTAGCGCAGAGTGACCCTTCGGAGCGCGCGACGGATGCTGAGAAGCATCACGCCCGCAGCCAGCAGCAACGCGCCGCCGCCGATCGGAAGCCCGACCTCGCTGCCGGTGGCCGCGAGCGTGGGCTGGCGGGCCGGAAGCGGGACAGAGGCACCCGCCGTCGTGGAGGGGGGAACTGCCGATGTGGCGGTCGTGTCCGTCGAAATTGAGGGCGGCAGGGCCGGTCCAGCTGCGCTGGTGATGACCTCATGGGCCGCGGACACGGCCGGGGCTACTCTGTTGACGGCCGTGATGGTGAACGTGGAGGTTCCGGCCGCTGTGGGCATCCCGGTGATCGCTCCCGTGCCGCCATCGAGCCGCAGGCCGGCGGGGAGTGCGCCCTGGGAAATGGCGAACGTCGGGGCCGGCGTCCCGGTGGCCGTGACTCTGAACGCGTAGGGGGTTCCGACCGTGGCCCGCGGCGGCGTGCGCGAGGTAAAGGCAGGGCTATCGGTCGTGGCCACGGTGCCGGTCGGCGCGCAGCCGGTGGGCACGGTCACGACGTTGGAATCCAGAGTCACCGCCGCGGTGTTCGCCAGGAGGCGGCCCGCGATGGTGGCTCCGGTGGTCGCCGTAATCGATTGGTTCGCCATGACTGTGCCCACGAATTGAGCCGCAGTTCCGAGGGTTGCTGAGCTGCCGACTTGCCAGAAGACGTTGCAGGAGCTCGCGCCGCCGGTGACCTCGATGCGACTGCCCGACCCGATGATCAGGGTGCTGTCGACCTGAAACACCCACACGGATGTCGCGCTGCCCGCCAGGGTCAGCACGCCATTGTCGGCCAGGGACAGTGCACCACCGGCGAACACACCGGGGCTGAGCGACAAGCCGGCGAGCTCGGCAACACCGGACGTGGTCGGGGTGAGGCCCGCGGCCGCGTTGTACGCCGTTGTCACGTCGCTTTGCGCCGCGCCGGCGCTCCCATCCGTCTGGTGCAGTGCCCCGGTGAAGCTGCCGTCCGGAGCGCCACCGAAGCCGGTGATCGAGGTTCCCGGGCTGACTCCCACGTCGCCGTTGATCACGGAGGGGCCCGTGTTCGTGACGGTGCTGGCACCGAGGACCCCGAAGGCCGCAGAGGCGCCGAGGTCGACGGGCCCGTCAATCGTGGTGGCCGCTTGCGCCGATGCCGCGGGCAACAACATACCGACCGCAAACACCAGACCGATGCCAGTCGCCATGCTCTTTCGGCTGTGCCTGATCGTGCTCACGAGTCGCTCCCATCGGTTCGGGAGTCAATGACGGCACCTCGAGCCGGACCCCCCGTGGAACATTCTAAACACAGGCTGAGACCCTCAATGTCGAACCCGGCCTCACTTTTGGGCAGGTAGACACGTGTCAAATGACCCACTGGTCGGGCTTTCGATGTCGGTGCGTGCGGGGCAGTCGGCGATGTTCGGGGTCTCCAGGCGCCGCTCGCAGTGAATCCCGCGCCTCTCAGACTCAGCCGCTCGGAAGGGCTTTACCACCCGGGTGGTGGGTCACCCCCCGAAACGTCCACCCCACCCGTTTCGTCAACCACTCCCGCCAGTGTTGGATTCGAGGCGATGCGGCGGTGGCACGCGGTTACCATTCACAGGACCCACCACAACTTTTCGTCCTAGTGCCGTCCACCACGAGGGAGTGTTCATGGCCTGGCTCCACCTCGACGCCGAAAGCATGCCTGTAGGGCGGCGCGGCAGGGAGGAACCGATAAGGCACAGGTTCCGAGGAGAGCGAAGCGGGCGTGACCGGCGGCGGGTACGGGTGGTTGGAGTAATTCTGGGCCTGAAGGGCACGCCGTATCTCGACCCCGAAACACCCTCGCAACATCTTCGCGATTCAACGCCCGCGACAGCGCGGGCATGACGAAAGACAGCCGCAAGAATATGTCGACGATCACAGTGACCCTCAACCACCCAGTGACCTCCGGACGATCCACAGTGATCCTCAAGGTCAACCGGCATGAACAGCTGCCTGCAGTTCTCGTTGACCCGCTTGACCACGAGGGAAAGGTCATCGCAGGGATGTGGCTTGCTGACGGCCATGGCGGGACCGTCTACGAACTGACCGAGCAGGTTCGGGCGGTGAGGACATGACTGAAAAGCGCAACACGAGTCCTGATCGGGAGCGCCTGCTCCCGACGCGACGACGCCCCGCTGCAGACACGAACGGTGACAAGACGTGGTCTGAGGGCCAGTTCCGCGCTCTCCTCGGGTCCGCTCCCGATGCGATGGTGATCGTCGACGCTGACGGTACGATCCTTCTTGTCAACGCACAGGTGGAGGTGCTTTTTGGCTACGTGAGGGATGAACTTCTCGGACAGTCTCTCGAGGTCCTCATGCCGATCGAATTCCGTGGCTGGTATCTGAGCCATCGATCCGAGTACTCGGCCAAGACAAAGACGAAGGCACAGGCACGGTCGATGGGACCCGACCTTGGACTTCTGGGTCTGCACCGCGACGGCAGGGAGTTTCCGATAGAGATTTCGCTCAGTCCTTTTGAGACCGACAGCGGAACGCTCGTGTCCAGCTCTATCCGTGATATCAGCGAACGGACCCAGGCCCAGGCTTCGACGCGAATGATGTCGATGCTGGTCGCATCCTCCGACGATGCCATTTTTGGTTACGACGTCGACGGTCTGATCACCGTGTGGAATCCGGCGGCTGAAGCGATGTTCGGATTCTCGGCGCCCGAGGTGATCGGCCAGCATCAGACCCTTATCGTCACGGTTGACGGCCGGGATCGAGGACTCGAATTGCAGGCCCAGGTCGCTGGCGGCGAGTCCGTGATCGGTTTGGAGTCGGTCGCACTGCACAAGGACGGATCACGCATCGTCGATATTTCGCTGACGATCTCTCCGATCTTCGACTCACGCAACATTGTGGCGGGCTGCTTCGGAATAGCCCGGAACATTTCGGAGTCCAAGCGTCGACAGATTGCCTCAGAAACTGACCAGGCACGCCTGGCAGCGGCCCAACAGATGGCTGGGATGGGCAGCTATGAAATCGACAGTGCGACCGGACAGCGATGGTGGTCAGATGAGTATTGGCGGATCCTCGGCCGCAATGGAACTGAGCCGGCATCGCGCGATTTGCTTCTGTCGTGCGTACATCCGCAGGACCGGGATCGTGTGGAGAGTCTCCTGCGGCGGCTCGATTCAGGATGGCCGACCCCGGAATTTACTTTCCGCATCATTCTGCAGTCCGGGGGAATTCGTTGGATGCGCTCACGCGCAGTTGTCATCAGGGCCGCGGATGGTTCGCCAATCAAAATCATCGGCATGATCATGGACATTACCGAGTTGCATCTAGCTGAGGCGCGACAACAAGAAGCCGAGACCAACTTTCGCCTGGGTTTCGACCGATCTCAGATTGGCATGGGGATGGCCGATTTGGATGGGCGACTGTTCCAGGTAAACGAGGCCCTGTGCACAATACTGGGCAGAACTCCCGAAGAAATCCGGGGCAAACGGACGCAGGATTTTCGGCATCCGTCACACCATGAGGGTGATCGTGCCTCGTTCTCCGGTTGGCTGAGTGGGGGATTCGAAGATACTCAGGCGGAACTTCAGTATGCCCGACCCAACGGACAGCCGGTCTGGGTGCAGCTAACGATGTCCCTTGTGCCTGACGTTAACGGCGAGCCGGGTTATTTCTTACTGCATATGCAGGACATCTCGTCCCGAAAATACGCCGAGGACCTCCTGGCTCACCAGGCCCTTCACGATCCCCTGACGGGGCTGCCAAACCGTCAGCTACTCGTCGAACGTATCGAACGCTCTTTGTCAACAGGACGAAGGACCGCCGGCTACGTGGGTGTGCTGTTCATCGACGTGGACCAGTTCAAGGTAATCAATGATGGATTAGGCCACGTGGCCGGCGACCGCTTGTTGGTGGGACTAACGCGACGGTTGAAGTTGATCGTTCGTCCCGGCGACACCCTTGCACGGTTCGGCGGCGACGAGTTCGTACTCGTCTGCGACAACATCGCGCCCTACGATGCGGAGCGGTTGGCCGAGCGAATAGTCACAATCGCCAAGGACCCTTTCGAGTTCGAGGGCAAGGAAGTCTTCGTCAGCGTGAGCGTTGGCATCGTTCTTGCTGACGATGATGCCGACGCCGATGCCAGCTCCATGCTCCTCCATTCAGATGTTGCAATGTATCGGGCGAAAGCGGACGGCAGGGCTCGCGTTGTGATGTACGACGAGGATATGCACCATCGAGCGTCGATGCGGCTTGAGACCGAATCCCAGTTGGCTCGCGCGATCTCCCGTGACGAGTTGCGCGTGTTCTACCAGCCGATTGTGGACATCTCGACTGAAGAAACGGTCGGCTTTGAGGCGCTCGTGCGCTGGGAGCATCCCGACCGAGGTTTCATTTCACCAACAGAATTCATCCCGATCGCTGAACAGACCGGGTCGATTGTTGCGATTGGCGAGTGGGTGCTGACTGAGGCCCTCAGGCAGGTCCAGGCCTGGCGCAGCCAGCTCGCTGAGTGCCATGACTTGACGATCGCAGTCAATCTATCGGCCAGACAGTTGCAGGATGCCAATTTTGTGCAGGTCGTGTCTGACATCATCACTCGGTCGGGCATCGACGCCTCGGCGGTGCACCTGGAAATCACGGAGTCCATGGTCATCAACAATCTGGATCTGGCCTCCGCCACCCTCTCTGGGTTGCGCGGTCTCGGGGTACGGCTCTCCCTGGACGATTTCGGTACCGGCTGGAGTTCCCTCACCTATCTCAAGCAGTTGCCCGTTCAGACCATCAAGATTGATCGCTCCTTCATCGATGGACTCGGGGGTAAGGATCCCCAGGCGCCGGCCTTCGTCAACGCCATCGTGAGTCTGGCGCGCGCACTGGAGATGGACGTCGTGGCCGAGGGAATCGAGACCAGGGAACAACTCAGCGAGCTTCGCCGTCTCGGAGGCAGCCTGGCTCAGGGCTATTTGTGGTCTCGCCCGCGGCCCCCGAAGGAAATACCCGGCTGGCTGGCCGAGGAGAAAATGCGCACGGTCAGATTGGCCGATTTGCGCGCGGTGAGCTGAACGGCGCGGGCGGCGCGTCAACTCGTGTGAGTGGACAGCAGCTTCCTGCGCCTGGCCTCATCCACGCAGCCTTGACGTCCGCTAACGCCCAGAGTGCTGAAAAGACGTTTGAGGTACCATTTCACCGTGTTGACACCCAGATGAAGGGTCTGGGCGATTTCACGATTGGAGCACCCCTGGGCCAACAGTATCAGGATCTCGTGTTCGCGCTCGGTCAACGTTGCACCGGTAATTTGGGCGCCTGATGAGGTCGTCTCTTGAAGGCGCGCGGAGGTAGTCGCGCTCTGGAGGAGAAGGCTCAGGAACTCTGGAAGACCGGGGGCCTGCGGTCCCTCCCATCGCCCGCCTCTCACCCTGTCTGCGACGTCCTGCACGATCTGAAGACACCCCGGACCGCCATCGAGGATGGGTCGCACCAAACCGAGTGCGTTGCACGTGACCAAGGCCGGGGTCAGGGCATCCATCGCCTCGACGCGCCGACCCGCATGCTGGAGCGTTGCAGCGAGTAGGATTTGGGCGCCCAAGTGCGCACGGGCTCCGCCGCGGGCTCTCGTCCGGTCGAGCAGCTCGTGAGCACGTTCTGCGGAGGCCGTGGCCAGATCTCGAGATGCATCCGGCGATAGGGCCGCTCGAATCTCGGTTGCGAGGGCGATCCTGTAATTCGTTTCGGCCAAGCCGCTACCCAGATCCCCGATCCGGTGCTGTTCGTCGTGCAGACCGGCCGGCAGAGTCCGGTCGGGTAGCTGGAAGTTGAATCCGAGCTGGATGCGTTCCGCGGCGATACACAGTCCGAGCCGGGTGAGCCCTAAAGTCTCGGCCACGTCTTCGCCCTCATCGAGAAGCGTCCTGGCCCCCACGTGATCGCCGCGCAGGGCCTTGATTCTGGCCAGGGTCGCAAAGGCGGAGATCATGAAATCGACCACTCCGCCTTCTGATCCCAATTCGTGAGCCTCCTCAAGCAAGAGTTCAGCCTTCTCCAGCGCGCCCCGTTCGTAGAGAAGCTGGCCGAGCATCGAGCTGGCCAGTTGCGCCGCATGAGAGTGTCGACCAGCGGAGCTCCGTGCAAGCTCAACTGCTGATCTGAAGAGGCGTTCTGCATCGTCGACTTCGAGTTGCTCGAAGGCAGCCAGACCGGCGAAACATCGGCCGTAGACGTCGCTGAACGGTCCGGACGTGAGCGCGTGAAATTGTGACGCCCAGTTCTGCTGCTCGGTTGCTTGTGAGTACTCACCCTCCTGGATCTTCTGGAAGGTGGAGATGTTGGCGGCGACGGACACAATCCAGGGACGGAGCCGGTTCGCTTCTGCAAAACAGGTTTGGTCTAGTTCGTCGACCAGGTCGAGCCTGTCCACGTACATGTCAATGCAGCATTGAACGACCAGGGCCTCAACACCGAGTTCAAACCGGTCATCCTGACTGAGAGAATCGTCGCACCGAACCAGGGCCTCCACCTTGTCGAGGGCGATCTGCGCCGCGCCCGATATGTGGAGAAGCGTGTTGGCCCAGGCGATTGCCATCTGAAGCTTGGCCTGATCCGCAACGGAACTGGCCGGTATCTTTCCCACCAGCACCAGCAAAGTCGCCATCCGGGAATGCTCGACAAGCCACATCGCGCGCGACTCAACAATGTCGACTGCGAAGTCGACCTGGCCGACTGCCAGAGCGTGATCAACGGCGTCGCTGGGATAGCCGTTCGATGCGAACCAACGCGCAGCGGCCAGGTTGAGTTCCACCGCTCGCCCCGGGAAGTCCCGTTCGAGTCGTCCCCGCAGGTAATCTTCGAACAAATGATGGTAGCGATACCAGCTTCCGTCTTCGTTCAGCGGCTGAAGGAATAGATTCTGAGCCTCAACACGCTCAAGCATGGCCTGACCCCGCACGACACCGGAGAGTGTCGACGCCAACTCCGCACAGATACGCTCAGTCACCGATGTTGTCAGCAGAAAATCAACCACGTCCGGTTCGAGGGCATCAAGCACGTTCTCGAGCAGATACTCGCCGATCGACTTCTGCCGACCCGAGAGCCGTCGGATCAGGTCGGACGCGTCGTGGTTTTCGCGCAGCGACAACGAAACCAGCTGGAGGGCAGCCACCCAACCTTCAGTCGTCCGGTGCAGGCTGGCCAGGTCGTCACGGTTGACGTCCAGGCCGTTGATGTCCACCAACAATGCTTGCGACTCGTCCTCGTCGAATCGCAGAGAACTCGCGTCCACTTCCAACAGCTGGTTCCTCACCATGAGACGACCAAGCGGGAGCCCAGACCTGGATCGGCTGGTGATCAGGAAGGACAGGCGGGAACTCCCCACATCCAGAAGGCGATGAATGACAGCACGGGTCCGGGAATCGGTGACGAGATGCCAGTCGTCCAGGGCAATGACAATGTTTTCACCGGCGGCATCCATGGCGTTGACCAGGGCGGGAACAACGTAGCGCTCAGCATCGTCGGGCTGTCCCTCGAGCAGAACCTGCCATTCGTCGTCCAACTCCGGCATTACCCGTCGGATCGCTTCCAACAGGTGGGACAAGAACCAGATCGTATTGTTGTCATCGCGGTCCAGCGAAAGCCACACGGTGGTCACGCCACGTGCATCCAGCGCCGCGAGCCATTGTGCGGCGAGTGTTGACTTACCGAAGCCTGCCGGGGCATGAATCAACGACAGTCGGCGGTGCTCACCAGCGCGGAGCAGGTCCGTGAGCCGAGCACGGGCGACCCAGTCCCCGACGGGCCTCGGAGGCTGGAATTTTGTCGTAACGCTTACAGGGGCGAACGGCAACGCCTCCTCCACTTCTCCTGCTAGTCAGGCATCAAGCTAGGCTCCAGGATCGCGGTTGCCGTCTCCGTGGCTTCCCCCGTCGCCTTCGCGTAAAAGATGCGGGCTCGCTTAAGTATGGGACCCGGCTGCTCAAATCCTGATTACGCCACTTACTTCTTCTCTCGCTTGGGCCACCTCCTTCTTTGCAGGGGCCCTGTGTTCCAACCAACCCCCGCGACAGGTGAGGCGCACGCCTCCTACTCCGCGGCGTGCGCCTCCAGGAACTCGTACACCTCGGTGTCGTCGACGCCGGGAAAGGTTCCGCTGGGCAGCGGGGACAACACATGGGCGTGCAGGCGCGCGCTCGGCCAGGCCTTGCCGGCCCACCGGGACGACATGTCCGACGCCGGGCGCCGGCAGCAGGACTCGTCCGGGCAGCGGGAGACCGCGCGCTGCGTGGTCTCCCGGCCCCGGAACCACCTGGCCTGCGCAAACGGAACGCCGACGCTGATCGAGAACTCGCCGCCATCCATCGCCCCGGTCTGGGTCGCCGACCAGAAGGTGCCCACCGGGGTGTCGGTGTACTGGTAGAACTCGGTGGTGCGGTTGGTGTGGGTGAAAGCGCTGCGGGCGCTCCACTGCTTGCAGACGAACTGGCCCTCGATCGACCCGGTCACGTCGGCGGGCAGGGGGAGCCCGTCGTTCTCGTAGCCCTTCTGCAGGGCGCCGTCGCCCGTGACGCGCAGGAAGTGCAGGGGCATGTCCAGGTGTGAGGTGGCCAGGTTGGTCAGCCGCAGCGCGGCGGCCTCGTGGGTCACCCCGAACGCGTCCCGGAAATCCTCGACCGACAGCTCGCGCTCCCGCTTCGCGTGTGAGAGGAAGGCGACCGAGGCATCCTGCGGCATCAGGCAGGCGGCCGCGAAGTAGTTGATCTGCAGCCTCTGCCAGAGAAACTCGGCGTAGCTGTTCGGACGTTCGTGCCCGAGCAGCCGGTGCCCCATCGCCTGCAGGGCCATCGAGCGCAGGCCGTGGCCGCCGGGGATGGAGGCCGGCGGCAGGTAGATCCGGCGGTTGACGAGGTCGGTGACCGACCGGGTCGAGCCCGGCAGGTCGTTGACGTAGATCAGGCTGAAGCCGAGCTGCTCGGCCATCACACTCACCTCGCGGTGGGTGAGGGCGCCAAAGACGTGACCGGATGCCCGCACCCGGTCCTCGGCGAGCTGCTCGATGTCGGGCATGTAGTTGTCCTGGTCGCGCATCCGCTCGCGCAGTTCCGTGTTCGCGCGACGGGCTTCCTCGGGTGTGGCGATGGCCTCGCTGGCCCGGCGGGCGAGTTCGCGGTGCAGGCCGAGCAGGGATTCGATCGCCGCCAGCGGCATCCCCTTCGTCACCTTCACCTGGGGCAGGCCGAGCGCCCCGTAGAGCGGGTTCTTCTGCGCGCGCGCCAGCTCGATCTCGAGGGCGGCCCGCGTGTTCGGCGCTTCAGTGTTCAGCAGATCGATGACCTGCACGTCGAGCGCCGTCGCCAGGGCCTGCAGGGTGGAGAGTTTGGGCTCCCGCCGACCGTTCTCGATCAGTGAGAGCTGGCTGCCGGCCAGGCCGACGCGCTCGCCGAGCTGGTCGAGCGTGAACCCACGCTCAGACCGGTAGTGACGGATGCGGAGTCCCAGCGTGATCAGGTCTGATGAGCGTGTTGGCATTCCTTAACGATAGTGAAAGAATCGCGTTTCTTAACGCTGCTATCTCCGCAGCGGCTGCGATTCATGCCGCATTGTTGATTCAGAGGGCGAAGTTACTTGCCCAAATCGACTTCACACCGCTGGTGTCACGCCGGATCGACCACGAAAGGCCAGGAGATGACCATCGCGAATTCCCACGTACAGACCGGCGGAGGCGAGTCCAGCAAAGCTGCCGGGACCACCGATCCCAACCTTCAGGCCTGGGTCGACGAGATCGCCCGCCTGACCCAGCCCGACGCCATCGTCTGGTGCGACGGCTCGCTTCGCGAGGCCGACGTCCTGGCGAAGCAGCTCGTCACCGAGGGCAAGCTCATCCACCTGAACCCCGAGTGGCGTCCGAACAGCTACCTGGCCCGCACGAGCCCGTCGGACGTGGCGCGCGTCGAAGACCGCACCTTCATCTGCTCGGTCGACCCCGACGACGCCGGCCCCACCAACAACTGGGCCGACCCGGACGCGATGCGCGGCGAGCTGCAGGGCGTCTTCGCCGGCAGCATGCGCGGCCGCACCATGTACGTCGTCCCGTTCTCGATGGGCCCGCTCGGCGGCCCCATCTCCCAGCTCGGCGTCGAGGTCACCGACTCTCCCTACGTCGTGCTGAACATGGGCATCATGACCCGAATGGGCCAAAAGGTGCTGCACATGATCGAGGCCGGAGCCCCCTGGGTGCACACCGTGCACAGTGTCGGCTACCCGCTGGTCGACGCCGAGGGTCGCCGCCGCGAAGACACCACCTGGCCCTGCAACGACACCAAGTACGTCGTGCAGTTCCCGGAGACCCGTGAGGTGTGGTCGTTCGGTTCGGGCTACGGCGGCAACGCGCTGCTCTCGAAAAAGTCGTTCGCGCTGCGGATCGCATCCGTGATGGCCCGCGACGAGGGCTGGCTGGCCGAGCACATGCTGCTGATCAAGGTCACGTCGCCGGAAGGAGGCGTGTCCCATCTGGCCGCGGCCTTTCCGTCCGCCTGTGGCAAGACCAACCTCGCCATGCTCCGCCCGACGATTCCGGGCTGGAAGGTCGAGACCATCGGCGACGACATCGCGTGGCTGCGCCCCGGCCCCGACGGCCGCCTGTACGCGATCAACCCGGAGGCCGGCTTCTTCGGCGTCGCGCCCGGCACCGGCGAGGTCACCAACCCCACGGCCGTGGCCACGGTCTGGGGCAACACCATCTTCACGAACGTCGCCCTGCGCGACGACGGCGACGTCTGGTGGGAGGGTCTGACCGAGACCACCCCCAGCCACCTGATCGACTGGGAAGGCAACGACTGGACCCCAGCGTCCGGCCGCCCCGCCGCGCACCCCAACTCCCGGTTCACCGTCGCCGCCGCGCAGTGCCCGTCCATCGCCGACAACTGGGAGGCGTTCGGCGGCGTGCCCATCGACGCCGTCCTCTTCGGCGGCCGCCGGGCGACGAACGTGCCGCTGGTGGCCCAGGCCCGCTCCTGGAAGCACGGCGTGTTCATGGGCGCGACCATCTCCTCGGAGAAGACCGCGGCCGCAGAGGGAACCGTGGGCGAGCTGCGCCGCGACCCGTTCGCGATGCTCCCGTTCTGCGGGTACAACATGGCCGACTACTGGGCGCACTGGCTGAAGGTCGGCAAGGGGCTGGGCAGCAAGGCACCGGAGATCTTTCAGGTGAACTGGTTCCGCAAGGGCCCCGACGGCAGCTTCCTGTGGCCCGGTTTTGGTGAGAACTCTCGCGTGATCGAGTGGATCGTTCGCCGGATCGAGGGCTTCGCGGATGCCCAGGACACCCCGATCGGCTACCTCCCGCTCGAGGGCGGACTCGACCTCAAGGGCCTGGACCTGTCTCCGACCGAGGTGGAGCAGCTCTTCCACATCGACAACACGTCGTGGCTGGCCGAGTGTGACCTCACCGAGGAGTATTTCGCCAAGTTCGGCGACCGCGTGCCGCCGGCTCTCCTGGCCGAGCTGGCCAGCGTGCGCTACAACCTACGCAAGGCGTAGCACCGCGGCCTCGCGGCCTCCGAGGCGATCGCCCAACGAATTCGACGGAGATTTGGGCTCTCCTGTCGTAACCGTGGGTTAAACCCGGCCGGGGAGTACTGGTTTGTGGCCGCCGAGGCTGAGCATGGCGAGGGCGATGAGGGCGTCGGGTGAT
>NZ_SOGU01000053.1:0-16461 GCF_004403275.1 Cryobacterium sp. TMT4-10 | reverse complement strand
CTTGACAGTCAGAAACCTAGACAGGAAGCGGCGTGCGGCCGTTAAGGCGCTCCGAAAGACCCACAGATGCAGCAGGAGAGCCAAAATCTCCGTCGAATTCGCACAGGCGGCTCGGGGATGTTGCGGCAGGCAGCGCCTCGGAACCGCGGGGGATCGTTCCCCATCGCCTACGGGCGTGGGGACATCCGTCTACGCGGCGTTGCTTTCGAGCGCCTTCTCGATCGCGCCGACGATCTCCTCGGATTCCGGCTCCACGGTCGAGGCGAACCGGTCGACGATCTCGCCCTGGGCGTTCACCAGGAACTTTTCGAAGTTCCACTTGATCAGGCCGGGAAGCAGGCCGGTCTTGAACTTCGTCAGCTGAGCGTAGAGCGGGTGCTGGTGCTTGCCGCGCACGTCGACCTTCACGGTCAGCGGGAAAGTGACGCCGAAGTTCAGCTGGCAGAACGACTCGATGTCCGAGTCGGTTCCGGGTTCCTGGCCCATGAACTGGTTGCAGGGGAGGCCCAGCACGACGAGTCCGTCGTCGTTGTACTTCTCGTAGAGCGCTTCCAGGCCCGCGTACTGCGGGGTGAACCCGCACTTGGAGGCGACGTTCACGACCAGAACCGTCTTGCCCCTGAACTGGCCGAACGTCGTTTCCGTGCCGTCGATGAGGGTGAGCGGGGTCGAGTAGAGCTCTGAAGCTGACATGCGTCGACCGTAGCGCGGGCTGCTTCGAGAAGGCTGGGCGGCGACCGGCGGGGGGTCGCATCCGGTTGCGGTAGAATGGGCAGTCATGAGCAGCATGCGTGCCCTCTCGACCCCAGTGTCGGTGACTGCACGACCCTGATGCCATTGCCTTCGGGCGCAGCCTGCCCGTGCGGGCACCCGAATCCCAACTTTGCACCACCCGTTCACAGGGCCGATGATCGGCCCAACTAGCGAGATGCCGCCTGACACGCGCGCAGTCTCACCCTGAGAAATGAGTTTCATTGACCAAGCACCAGCTTGACCTGTCCACGCCGCCGTCCCTTCCCCGTCGCGGCCTGCGCATCACCCCGCTCGGCGGACTGGGCGAAATCGGCCGCAACATGACGGTCTTCGAGCACAAGGGCAAGCTCCTGATCGTGGACTGCGGAGTGCTGTTCCCCGAGGAGACCCAGCCCGGCATCAACGTGATCCTGCCCGACTTCTCCTCCATCCGTGACCGCCTGCAGGACATCGAGGCGATCGTGCTCACGCACGGCCACGAGGACCACATCGGCGGGGTGCCGTACCTGCTCCGCGAGCGCAAGGACATCCCGATCATCGGCTCGAAGCTGACGCTCGCGTTCGTCACCGCCAAGCTGGAAGAACACCGCATCACACCCCGCCTGATCGAGGTCAAGGAAGGCCAGCGCCGCAAGGCCGGACCGTTCGACCTCGAGTTCCTCGCGGTGAACCACTCCATCCCCGACGGCCTCGCCGTCGCCATCCGCACCGAGGCCGGCCTCGTGCTCGTCACCGGCGACTTCAAGATGGACCAGTTCCCCCTCGACAACCGCCTCACCGACCTCCCCGGCTTCGCCCGGCTCGGTGAAGAGGGCGTCGACCTGTTCATGACCGACTCGACCAACGCCGAGGTTCCCGGATTCACGGTGACCGAGGAGGACATCCGTCCGGCCATCGACGCCGTCTTCCGCACCGCGCCGCGCCGCATCATCGTCTCGAGCTTCGCCAGCCACGTGCACCGCATCCAGCAGGTCATCGACGCCGCCGCCCGGCACAACCGCAAGGTGGCCTTCGTCGGCCGCTCGATGGTGCGCAACATGGGCATCGCCGAGAAGCTGGGCTTCCTCCAGGTGCCCAAGGGCCTGATCGTCGACGTCAAGGCGTTCGACCGGATGAAGGACGACAAGGTCGTTCTCATCTGCACCGGCTCGCAGGGTGAGCCGATGGCCGCCCTGGCCCGGATGGCGAACCGCGAGCACGTGATCAAGATCGGCGAGGGCGACACCGTGCTCCTGGCGAGCTCCCTGATCCCCGGCAACGAGAACTCGATCTACCGGGTCATCAACGGCCTCACCCGCTGGGGTGCCAACGTCGTGCACAAGGGCAACGCCAAGGTGCACGTCTCCGGCCACGCCTCCGCCGGCGAGCTCGTCTACTGCTACAACATCGTCAAGCCCAAGAACGTCATCCCGTACCACGGCGAATGGCGCCACCTCAAGGCCAACGCGGACCTCGCCATTCGCACCGGCATTCCCGAGGACCAGGTCCTCATCGTCGAAGACGGCGTCGTCGTGGACCTCGTCGACGGCCTCGCGAAGGTCACCGGCCGGGTCGCCGCGGAGCTCGTCTTCGTGCACGGCATGACCGTCGGCGGCGGCGGCTCGGAAGAGGCCCTCGCCGACCGCGTGCAGCTCGCCAACGACGGAGCCGTCACCATCCTCGGCATCCTCGACACCCGCACCGGCCTTCTCACCGAGCCGGTCGAGTTCATCGCCCGCGGCTTCGTTCAGGACAACGAGTGGATCCAGGGCGCGACCAAGTCCATCGATGACGCCCTGCGCGCCGCGAACAAGGTCAAGATCGTCAACGGCGCTGAGCTCGAGGACATCTTCACCCAGAGCCTGACCCGTTGGATGCAGCGCAAGTACCGTCGCATCCCGGTCATCACCTCGGTCGTCGTCGACGCCTAGCCGGATGCCGCCGGGCCGCCCGGCCCGGCGGCCCCCCTCTGTCGACGGAACCGGGCACGTGACCCGACCGGGAAGTGATTTGTCGCACCATGAGCACTGAGACCACGCCCTCAACCAGCCCCAGGTCAGCCAGCAGGAGAAGCGGTCGGCGATCGCGCCGCCGCACCCGCACCCTGATCGCGATGGGTGTCGTCGTCGCCATCGTCGGGGCGGTCGCGATCACAGTGATGGTGACCCTGCCCGACAATCTGTCGATCGGCCGGTTGTCGCAGAAGAGCAACGTCTACGCCACCGCGAACGACGGCAGTCCCGTGCTTCTCGCCTCGTTCTACGACCAGAACCGGGTCGAAGTGGCCTCGGCTGCGATCAGCCCGTTTGTGAAGGATGCGGCGACCTCCGGCGAGGATCCCGGCTTCTACGCTCACGGCGGCGTGGACATCTGGGGCAGCGTCACCGGTCTGGTGTCCACCCTGGTCACCGGGACGGCCCGCGGCGGGTCCTCCATCACCCAGCAGTACGTCAAGAACGTCCTGGTGCAGAAGTGCGAGACCCTCGCCGACCAGGCCAAGCGGACCGCGTGTTACGACGCGGCGACGGAGACGAGCGCCAGCCGCAAACTCACCGAGATGAGCCTCGCCATCGGGCTGGAGAAGAGATACTCCAAGGCCGACATCCTGCGCCAGTACCTGAACATCACCGGGTTCGGCGGCTCCATCTACGGCATCGAGTCGGCCGCCAACTACTACTTCAACACGACCGCGGCTGCGCTGACCCTGCCGCAGGCCGCCAGCCTCGTCGCGATCGTGAACAACCCGGTCAAGTTCCAGCTCGACAAACCGGACAGCGAGACCAACGGGGCAGCCAACGGATACGCCGCCAACAAGGACCGTCGGGACTACATCCTCGACGAGATGCTCGCGCACGAGAAGATCAGCAAGGCCGACCGCGACGCGGCGGTCGCCGCGCCGGTCGAACCCGCCATCACCGAACCGAGCACCGGTTGCCAGACCGCCGGCGGCAGCGCCTACTTCTGTGACCTGGTCGTGCAGACCCTGCGGGACGACCCGGCGTTCGGCAAGACGGCCGCCGAGCGCGCAGCCAACTTCCGGCTCGGCGGCTACAAGGTCTTCACGACCCTCGACCTCGACCTGCAGGCGACGGCCGAGGCCACCCTGGCGGAGAACGTGCCCAAGACGTTCGACGGCTGGGACGTCGGCGGTGTGATCTCGAGCGTCGCGGTCGGCACCGGCCGGGTGCTCGCCATGGCGCAGAACAAGGACTACAGCCAGGACCCGGCCGCCACCGGGGCGAACTTCACGGCCGTCAACTACAACACCGACCTCAACCGCGGCGGCTCCAACGGTTTCCAGCCCGGGTCGACCTACAAGGTGTTCACCCTCGCGGAGTGGCTGAAGGCCGGCAACACCCTGGGCGACACGGTCAACTCCCGGGAGCGCTCGGACTGGGGCGAGTTCCAGGACAGCTGCAACGGCCCGCAGGACTACGGCTACTCGTTCGCGCCCGGCAACGATTCCTCCAACGACAACGACTCGTACTACAGCGCGCTCGAATCGACCGTCGGCTCGATCAACACGGGCTACATCGGGATGGCCAAGGAACTCGACCTCTGCAACATCCGTAAGACCGCCGAGGCCTTCGGGATTCACCGAGCCGACGGCAATCCCCTGGAACAGGGTGCCTCCTCGGTGCTGGGCACGAACGAAATCGCGCCCCTGACCATGGCGGCCGCGTATGCGGGGATCGCGAACAACGGCGTCACCTGCACCCCGGTCGTGATCGACAAGATCGTCGGCCCGGACGGAACCGAGATCGCCGCGCCGAAGTCAGCCTGCACGGCCTCCGTCGCGCCCGAGATCGCCGCCGGGATGACCTATGCGATGCAGCGGGTGCTGACCGGTGGTACGGCGACCGCCTCCTACCGGGCCACCTCCCCGCGGGTGCCCATGATCGGTAAGACCGGCACCACCGACGACAACCTGGACACGTGGATGTCCGGGGCGAGCACCAAGGTCGCCACGGTCGTGGGCGTCGTGAACGTGTCGGGGGAGGGCGAGGATCAGCGGGAGACCTACTTCGACAACGGGCAGGCCGCCACCGCCCGGCACCGGATGTGGCCGGACATGATGAGCGTCGCCAATGAGAAATTCGGCGGGGACGCCTTCACCTTGCCCCCGCGGAGCATGACCCGCTGACCCGGCGGCCGACTGACGCGCCTCGTAGCCCGGCGCCTCGTAGCCCGGAGCCCCGCGCCCCGGCGCCCCGGCGGCATCCGTCTGTGCCCCGCCCCTAACGAATTCGACGGAGATTTTGCCAAAATCGGGCCAAAACACGCCGGAATCACGGTTTTTCGTCAAAATCTCCGTCGAATTGGTTCAGCACCGCACGCTGCGAGGGGCCGGGCGCGGGGAATCCGGGCCGGGCTGGGCCTGGCCTGGCCGGGGACGGTGCTGCCGCCTGGAGGAGTCCGGAGAAGGGCGGCTACAGCTAGTAGGCGGCCGGAACCGCGTTGCTCCCGGTGGCGAGGTCTTCCAGCATCAACTCGGGGTGGTCCCGCACCGTGTTGCGCAGCCGCCAGGGAGTGCTGAACAGGGCGAGCAGGGTGCCGTCGGAACGCATCAGCACCTCGACCTGGCGGTCGTGCCCGAGGATCTCGGCGCTCTCCCGGTCGGTGCGCCGGGCCAGCTGGTACGGCAGGGCCTCCGTGCGGATGGCGGCGCCGAAGTCGTGCGTCATCCGTTCTTCGACGACCTCGAACTGCATCGGCCCGACCGCGCCGAGCACCGGCGCCTGATCGCCGCGCAGCTCCGAGCGCAGCACCTGGATGACACCCTCGTGGTCGAGCTGGTCGATGCCGCGACGGAACTGCTTGTGCTTGCTGGAGTCCGCCGACCGCACCACCCGGAAGTGCTCGGGCGCGAACATCGGCAGCGGCGGGAACTCGACCGGTTCGGTCTCGAAGATCGTGTCGCCGACCCGCAGGGCCGAGGCGTTGACCAGGCCGACGATGTCGCCGGGCCAGGCCTCGTCGGCCACCTCGCGCTCGCGCCCGAACAGGTGCTGCGCGTACTTGGTCGCGAACGGCCGCCCGCTGGCGGCGTGGGTGACGATCATGCCGCGCCGGAACTGGCCGGAACAGACCCGAACGAAGGCGACGTGGTCCCGGTGCGAAGCATTCATGCCGGACTGCACCTTGAACACGAAGCCGGAGAAGGCGCTGCCCACGGGGCGGTGACCACCGGATGCGTCCTCCCGGGCTTCCGCCGCCGGAGCGAAGTCCACGAGCGTGTCCAGGATGTGCTGCACGCCGAAGTTGAGCACGGCCGCGGCGAAGAGCACGGGCGTGGTCTCGTTCTTGAGGAAGCGCGCCTCGTCGTGGTCCTGGTCCGACTCGGCGAGCAGCTCGGATTCCTCCGTCGCGGTGACCCACGCCGCCCCTTCGTCAGCGGCCGCGACGGCCGCGCTCAGGCGCTCGGGTTCGGCGGTCTTCGCGCCGCCGGCGGTGCGGGTGAAACGGATGAATTCGTCGGTCGACCGGTCGATCACGCCGCGGAAGTCCCCGGCGACCCCGACCGGCCAGGTCAGGGGAGTGGGCACGAGGCCCGTGCGCTGGCGGATCTCGTCCATCAGGTCCAGCGCCTCGGCGCCCGGGCGGTCCCACTTGTTGATGACGGTGATGACCGGGAGGCCGCGCTGACGGCAGACTTCGAACAGCTTCATGGTCTGCACCTCGAGGCCCTTGCTGGCGTCCACCAGCATGACCGCGGCGTCGACGGCGGAGAGCACCCGGAACGTGTCCTCGGAGAAGTCGGCGTGGCCGGGGGTGTCGACCAGGTTGATCACGGCGTCGCGGTACTCGAACTGGATGGCCGCGCTGGTGACGGAGATCCCGCGGGCCTGTTCCATCGCCATCCAGTCGGACACGGTGCCGCGCCGTCCTGCCTTGCCGTGGGTGGCGCCGGCCGTCGTGATCGCCCGGGCGTGCAGCAGCAGCGCCTCGGTCAGCGTCGACTTGCCGGCGTCGGGGTGCGAGATCACGGCGAAGGTGCGTCGCCGCAGCGCCTCGGTCAGGACCTCGGGCGTGGACATGCCGGATAGCTGCGTCATGGATCCTTCTTTCGCGGATGATTCGGGCAGGCGGGGGGGCGATGCCTGGTGGCCGCTACTCAAGAATCGGTTCCCTCCAATTATAACTTGCCCCGCGAGCACCGCCTCCTACCGGTCCGCGCGGGAGCGCAGCTTGTGCGTCAGGCCCGTTTTCACGCTCAGCCACTCCGACTCGATCACCGAGAAGACCACCGTGTCGCGGAGCGCGCCGTCGGGCGATTGACGGTGGTTACGCAGGATGCCGTCCTGTTTGGCCCCGAGGCCGGCGATCGCCGCCCGGGACTGCTGGTTCATCCAGTGGGTGCGGAATTCGACCGCGATGCAGCGCAGGCTCTCGAAGGCATGCGTGAGGAGAAGAAGTTTGCTCTCGGTGTTGATTCCGGTGCGCTGGGCGCCGGCCGCCGTCCAGGTGGAGCCGATCTCCACCCGCCGGTTGTCCGCATCCGCGTCCATGAACGTCGTCATGCCGCAGATCAGGCCGGTGTCGGTGCGCCGCACCGTGAAGGGCAGCATGCTCTGCTCCCGCTGCAGGCGCAGCCGTCGGTCGATCTCCGCCCGCATCTCCTCGGGGCGCGGAACGGCGGTGTACCAGAGGTTCCAGAGCTCACCGTCGGCGCTGGCCGCCACCAGCCCGTCGTGGTGCTCGGCGGCGAGCGGTTCGAGGGTGACGAGGTTTCCCGCCAGGGTGACGGGGCTGAGAAAAGACATGCCAGAACGATAGCAAGGGGGCGCTCGTGCACATTTTGGTAACGGTCCTGGAGTGTCCTTTCCAACCGTGATCGCCGGGGATACTCTCGGCACAAACCGGAGGGAGACGACGGATGCCCCGTCCGAGCACGCACGGTACCGTTCCCCCGTCCGAAGCAGCCGGCACCGCACGGTCTGCGCCCTTGGGCCCCGTGACCATGCAGGGTCCGCCGGCCATCTCCACCGACATTCCGCTTCAGTCGCAAGCGCTGCAGCCGGCAGCGCTGGGCTCCGTCCCGGCTCCGCCCGCCCACCCCGCGCGGAGCCTGCGCCGCACGATCGCCGACACCGACCTGGTCGTGCACCCGCTCGCCCTGGGCGGCAGCGTGTTCGGCTGGACGGCCGACGGCGCCACGAGCACGAGCGTGCTCGACCGGCACCGGGAACTCGGCGGCAACTTCCTCGACACGGCCGACAGCTACACCTCCGGGCGTAGCGAAGTGATCATCGGGGCGTGGCTGCGCTCCCGCCGGGCCAGGGACAGCACCGTCATCGCCACCAAGATCGGCAAGAACCGGGACAACCCCGGCCTCTCCTCCCGCAGCATCATCGGGGCGGTGCACGCCTCCCTCGACCGGCTGGGCACCGACTACATCGACCTGCTGCACTTCCACTTCGACGACCCGACCGTTCCCCTGGAGGAAAGCCTCGGCGCCGTCGACGTGCTCATGCGCAGCGGCCAGGTGCGTTACCTCGCCGCCTCTAACTTCTCCGCCGAACGGCTGATGGAGGCGAGGGTGCTCGCCGCCAACGGCCTTCCCCGCTTCGTGGCCCTGCAGACGCAGTACAGCCTGCTGCACCGCACCCCGTTCGAGTCCTCACTGGCCCTGGTCACCGGTGCGCAGGGACTGGCGGTGCTGCCGTATTTCGCGCTCGCGCACGGCTTCCTCGCCGGCCGGTACCGTTCCAAGGCCGACCTGCAGAAGACCACCCGCGCCTCCCGGGCAGCCAAACATCTCAACCGCCACGGGTTCCGAGTGCTGGCCGTGCTCGACCGGATCGCCGAGGAACACGAGGTGGCGCCCGCGGCGATCGCGATCGCGTGGCTGATCGCGCGCAGCCCCGTGGTCGCCCCGGTGGCCAGTGCCAGCCACCCCGACCAGGTGGAGGCGCTGGTGGCCGCGGCCGGCATCCGTCTGACGCGCGGCGACATGGTGGACCTAGACCGGGTGTCTGCGCATTGAGTAGGCGCCCACGATCCGCTTCCCGACTGCCGCAGCCCTGACGAGCCGCCCGGCTCGTGCCCCGGTTGGCTTCCCGGTCGTGACGGTGCCGTGACGTAAGGTGGGTGATGTCATGAACGGTGCCGTCGAATTTCCTCTGGACCTGCCCGAACTCTCCTTCCACGCGGCCGGGGAGTCCCTTGTGCGACGCACCGTGCTGCCCAGCGGGGTGCGCATCGTGTCGGAGCACGTGCCCGGCAGTCGCAGCCTGACCATCGGCTACTGGGTCGCCGTCGGTTCCCGCGACGAGGCGCCCGGCCATTTCGGCTCCACCCACTTTCTCGAACACCTCCTGTTCAAGGGCACGAAACAGCGCACGGCGTTGGACATCGCGATCGCCTTCGACTCCGTCGGCGGCGAGCACAACGCGATGACCGCCAAGGAATACACCTGCTATTACGCCAAGGTGCAGGACCGGGACCTGCTCATGGCGGTCGAGGTGCTCACCGACATGATCACCTCGTCCCTGCTCGACCCGGTGGAGTTCGAGAACGAGCGCGGCGTCATCCTCGAAGAACTCGCCATGGCCGACGACGACCCGGCGGATGTCGCGAACGGGCGCTTCTTCGAGGCGATCATGGGCGACCACGCGCTCGGGCGGCCGATCGGCGGCAGCCCGGACACGATCCGGGCCGCGACCCACGCCGCGGTGCTGGAGCACTACCGGGCCAACTACCGGCCCCAGGATCTCGTCGTCACCGTTGCCGGGGCCGTCGACCACGATGTGCTCGTCGCCGCGGTGACCCGGTCCCTGGCCCTGGCGGGCTGGGACCTCAGCGTCTTCGCGCCTCCGGTGGGGCGGCGCAGCGGCAGCCCGGTCGCCCTCAGCCAGGGTGCACCGGTCACGATCGTGCAGCGGCCGCTCGAGCAGGCCAACATCCTGATGGGCTTCCCCGGGCTGCTCGCCACCGACGACCGCCGCGTGACCATGAGCGTGCTGAACTCCATCTTCGGTGGCGGCATGTCCTCCCGCCTGTTCCAGGAGGTGCGCGAGAAGCGCGGCCTGGCCTATTCCGTCTACTCCTTCGCCCCCGGCTACTCCGATGCCGGCCTGTTCGGCATGTATGCCGGCTGCACCCCGGCGAAGGCCGGCCAGGTGGCCGAGCTCATGCTCGGCGAGCTGCACCGCATCTCGGAGCACGGCGTCACGGCCGACGAGATGAAGCGGGCCGCGGGCCAGTTGTCCGGCGCATCCGCACTCGCCCTCGAAGACTCCGACACCCGGATGTCCCGGCTCGGCCGCGCCGAGATCACGCTCGGCGAGTTCATCGACCTCGACGAGGCCCTGCGCCGCCTCGCGCGGGTCACGGCCGAGGACGTGCGTGTCCTGGCCGCCGAGCTGTCCGCCGGGCCGCTCTCCATCGCCGCGGTCGGCGCCCTCGACCCGAACATCTTCGCGGCCGTCATGGCGACGTCCGTCCGCCCCTGACCGCACCCCTGCCCCACACCCCCGAGGCCGCAACACCGTCGTACGGCCTCCGCGCACCGAATTGAAAGAGAACCACGTGCCCCACTACATCTACCTTGTCCGCCACGGTGAGCAGCAGGATGCCGAACACGGGCTGCCCGACGGGCCACTGTCGGCCCGCGGCACGCGCCAGGCGCAGCTGATCGCCGAGCGCCTCGGCGGGGTTCCGTTCACGGATGCCTGGCACTCGCCGCTGCAGCGCGCCGCCGAGACCGCCCGGATCATCGCGCAGCGCCTGCCCGCCCTGACCCCGGTGCCGTCGCCGCTGCTCTTCGACTGCATCCCCTCCGGGATGGCGCCGCAGACCCCGGCCGCCTACGCGCCCTTCTTCGGCGCCGTCTCCGAGGCGGAGATCGAAGCCGGCAGCGCGCAGATGGAAGACGCCGTCGCCGAGTTCCTGCAGCCGCGCCGCGGCGACCGCCACGACCTCCTGATCACCCACAATTTCGTCATCGCCTGGTTCGTGCGGGAGGTTCTCGGCGCACCCGACTGGCGCTGGATCAGCATCAACCAGGCCAACTGCGGCCTCACCGTGCTGCACCAGAAGCCGGGGCGCCCCTGGACGATGGTGACCCACAACGACACCGGGCACCTGCCGGTGGAACTGCGCACGGGCCTGCCCGACCCGCTCCTCTTCTAGCGGTTCCGGCTTCGGGCGGCCTCAGCTCGGGGCGAGCCGCTTGCGGTACCAGTTCGTGGCATTCGGGTTGTCGTTGTACGGCTCGCAGGAGTCGTAACCGGAACGCGCATAGAGCGCACCGGCGGCCGTGAGGCTCGCGTTCGTGTCGAGCACGACCTCCGCCGCGCCGAACGCGCGGGCGCGCCGCTCCAGCTCGGTCAGCAGGCTTCGGCCCCAGCCGCGGCCCCGCACGTGCGGCTGCAGCCACAGGTGCTTGACCTCGTACCGCGTCTCGCCGGCCGCGGAATCCTCGATCCGGCGGATGCCCCCGCAGCCCACGAAGACGTGCTCGACTTGGGCCTGCTTGGCGTGGTCCTGCTTGGTGCCGGCCTGCTCGGTGCCCGCCTGCTCACCCACCAGCAGGAACACCCCGCGTGGCGGAATGAACTGGGCCGGGTCGGGGAACGTGGTGCGGTACCGGCCCTGCCGGGACGGGAAGCTTGACTCCCGGTCGCTGAAGTACTGGGTCAGCAGGGCGATCGAACCGGCATCCGTCACCGACACGTCGCTGAAGGCCGGGGCTGGGGAATCAGGCATGGCCCAAGGCTACTTCGATGCGCCCGGGCGGCAAGGGCTCGGGGTCCCTTGGTAGATTGGATGCCATGACAACACGGGTGGCCATCGTCGGCGTAACGGGCACGATGGGCCGTCTGGTCTCCGGGCTGGTCGAGCAGACCGACGGCTATGAACTCGTCGCCGGGCTGGATTCGCGGAGCGAGCTGTCCGAGATGCTAGGGGCGGAGGTCGTGATCGATCTGACCCTGCCGCGGGTCAGCCAGAGCGTGGTGGACTTCGCCGTGGACCACGGGCTGCGCGTGCTGGTGGGGACCTCCGGCTGGTCGCAGGGCCGGATCGACACCCTCGCCCACCGGATCGCCGGACGTGAGGACACCGGGGTCATCATCATCCCCAACTTCTCGATCGGGTCGGTCATCGCCACCGCCCTGTCCGCGATGGTGGCCCGTTTCTACGACTCGATCGAGATCGTCGAGGCCCACCAGGCCGGCAAAGTGGACTCGCCATCCGGCACGGCCGTGCGCACCGCCGAGCTGATCGGGCGAGCCAGGGCCGACATCGGCCCGGTCGCCGCGCCGCACACCGACCAACGCGCCCGCGGCCAGCAGGTCTCGAGCGTGCCCGTGCACAGCCTGCGACTCGAGGGGATGCTGGCCCGTCAGGACGTCATCTTCGGCGGAGCCGGGGAGACCCTCACCATCAGCCACAACACCCTGTCGGCGGCCGCCTACGAACGCGGCATCCTGCTGGCCCTCGCGGCTGCGCGCACGGCCACGGGCGTCACCGTCGGGCTCGACCAGATCATCGACCTCGGGCTGGGGGAGCGGGGTGCGCCGTCGAGCGGCCCGGCTGCGACCGAACCGGCGCCGACGGATCCGGCTGCGACCGGTCCGGCGCCGACGGACCCGGCGCCGACGGATCCGGCCGCGACGGGTGCGGAGGTGCGGGCATGAAGGGCCGCGTCGCCGCCGGCCTGATGGCCCTGCTGCTCGCCTTCTACCTGGTCCTCGTCGGCTGGCGCGCGATCCTGTTCCTGCAGAGCGGCGAACCGGTCGGCATCGTGATCGGGGTGGCGCTGCTCGTGCTCCCCCTGATCGGGACCTGGGCACTGGCGGCCGAGGTCCGGTTCGGTCGCAACTCCGAGCGGCTCGTTCACCGACTCGAGGCCGAGGGCGGGCTTCCCGTCGAGGACCTGCCGATCCGGCCGAGCGGACGCCCGATGCGGGCTGCAGCGGATGCCGAGTTCCCGGTGTTCCGGGCGGCCGTCGACGCCGCCCCGGAGGACTGGCGCGCCTGGTTCCGGCTGGGCCTGGCCTACGACGCGTCCGGGGACCGTCGCCGGGCTCGCGGCGCCATCCGTACCGCTATCGCCCTGGAGCGCGCCGACGCCACGGCCGCTGCCCCGCCCGCAGCCCCCTAGCCCGCCCGCAGCCCCAACCCGCCGGCAGCCCCCGCGCGGGTCCGAGGCGCCCCACAACCGCTCCGGCCCGAACGAATTCGACGGAGATTTTGCCCGGATCGGCCCGGAATGGCCGAAATGCGTGTTTTTACAGCCGAATCTCCGTCGAATTGGTTGGACGCTGGGGGCTGCTGCTGCCGGGGTCAGGGCCGGCGGAGCATCGCGGCGACGGCCTCGGCCACCGTGCGGTGGGCGAACACGAAGCCGTCGCGTTCCAGGCGTGACGCCGAGACCTGCTGGTCGGCGAGCAGGAGCTGACGGGCGGCGTCCTGCAATGCCAGGGTGAGCACGAATTCGGGGACCGGCAGGAGAAACGGCCGGTGCAGCGCGTCGGCCACGGCCCGGATCACGGCGTTGGCCGTGGCCGGCGTCGGCCCCACCACGTTCACCGGGCCGGACAGGGGAGACGTGAGCAGGTGCACGATCGCGGCAGCCTCGTCGTGCAGGCTCACCCACGGCCAGCCCTGCGTGCCCTTGCCGAGCGGCCCGGCCAGGCCGACTTTCGCCAGCGGCAGCAGCGGCTTGAGGGCCCCGCCCCGGGCGATGACCAGCCCGGTGCGGAAGGTGACGACCCGGGTCTGCTCGGGTGCGCGGGACGCCTCGGACTCCCACACCGACACGACCTTGGCCAGGAAGTCGCTGCCCGGGGCGGAATCCTCGGTCAGGACCTCGTGCGGGCGGTTGCCGTAGATGCCGACGGCCGACGCGTTCAGCAACACCGACGGTGGGGTCGTGCGGCGACGCATCGCATCCGTCAGCGTGCGCGTGGCCTGCACGCGGGAATCGAGGATCTCCCGGCGGTAGCCCGCCGTCCACGGCAAACGCGCGAGGGAGGCGCCCGACAGGTTGATCACCGCGTCGACGCCGTCGAGCGCGGCCGCATCCATGCTCAGGGCGGCCGGATCCCACCGGAATTCGGTGCTGCCGCGCGGTTCACGGCGCACCAGCCGGGCGACCGTGTGCCCGGATGCGCCCAGCTGGGTGCGGAGTTCCGTGCCGATGAGTCCGGATGCGCCGGAGACCAGTACTCGCATGGCGGTGAGTCGGCTCTAGGCCAGTTCGGCTTCGATCGTGATCGGGATGCCGGCCAGCGCCTTCGAGATCGGGCAGTTCGCCTTGGCGTCCTCGGCGAAGGCCACGAACTCTTCCTCGGTCAGCCCGGGGATCTTCGCGCTGACCAGGAGGTGGCTGCCGACGACGCCGACACCGGCCTCGAACGTGATCGCCGCGGTGGTCTGGATGCTGTCGGGGACGTGGCCCGCGGCGCTGAGGCCGTTGGCGAGTGCCATCGAGAAGCAGGCCGAGTGCGCGGCGCCGAGCAGCTCCTCCGGGTTGGTGGTGTTCGGGGTGCCGACCGCGCGGGCCTGCCAGGTGACCGGGAACTCGGCGGCGGTGGAGGAATCGAGGGTGACGTTCCCGGTGCCGGACTTCAGGTCGCCGGTCCAGACGGTTGTTGCTTCGCTGGTGAGTGCCATGGTGTTACCTCCTGGAAGTGAAGCTCCAGCCTAACCGGCGGCCCGGCCCGGATGAAGGAATATCCCAGCCGATGTTCAGCTAAACGGATTCACCGGCCGGCCTCGGCCCGACCGGCGCCGCCGAGCGCCCCGGCGCGCAGCAGGAGCAGGTACAACTGGCAGCCCAGGCAGTAGTCGAACACGGCGTTCAGAAACGCGGCGACGAAGGCGGCCGCGGCGGCCACCCCGACGGCCGGGTCGATCCCGGCGACGCCCAGGACGACCCCGACGAGGGTGACCACCAGGCCCACCCCCTGGGCGAACGTCGGCGGGGCGGGGTTCTCCAGGGCGGCCGGGGGCGCCAGCCGTGGTCGGACGAGCTTCTTGAAGACGATGCCGTACGGGTGACGGCCGGCCCCGGCGAACGCGCCCCACGCGAACAGACCGGCGAGCCCGGCCAGCAGCAGCAGGGCGGCCACGGATGCCCCGGTCAGCGAAAGGAACACCACCACGAGCAGCAGCACGGCGGTGATCGCGGCGCCGAAGCGCGGCCCCCGCGGGTCGAGGTCCGGGCGGGCGGTTCGGGGTTTCACGGATCGCGGTTCAGCGGGCGAGACGGACATGGGCGCTCCCGGTGAGGTCGTCGAGGTGCTCCAGGATGCCGGCCCGGTTCGGGGCCCCGCCGATGCGGGCGCGCACCCGGCCCGTCTCGTCCAGGATCAGCGTGGTGGGGGTCTGCATGATCCCGAACCGGTTGGCCAGGTCGCGCCGGTGGGTGATGTCGATGTCGACGTGGGCGACCCCGGGACGGGACTCCGCCAGCCGGGTCAGCAGCGCGTGCGTGCCGGGGCAGCGGGCGCAGTGGTCGGTGGAGAACTGGAGCAGCGTGCCGAGTGCTCCGAAGGACACGGGGCTGCCGACATCCGCCGGGGTGAGCGGCGCGTCCGCCCTGACCGGTGCGGTGCGCCCCTGCCGGGCCCGCCAGAGCAGCCCGAGCACGGTGGCGCCCGCGACGAGGGCGAGGAGGAGGCTCAGGGCCGGGATCGGGTTCATGCTGCGACGGTACGCGTTCGGCCGGGCCGGCGGGGCAGTATGACGACACGTTACGGGCGCGGGGCCGGCGGGGACAGGCGAGGTCGAGGCGCGCGCGAAGCGCGGGTGAGGCGACGCATCCGGCGAGCCAGCGCATCCGTCGGCCGGCGACCGGGTATCGTGTGAGCCGTGCCTGAGATTGAGTTTCGCTCCGATGTGACCGTTGAGCTGGTTCGTGCCAGCGCCCACGACTCCGATGTGCTGTTCGCCGCACGGGTGTCGACGCAGGGGGAGCAGACCCTCGCGAAGGCCCGGCTGGAGGAGTCCGACGCCGAGGCCTCGAGCAAGGGCGACAGCGGTCTGATCAACTACCTGATGCGCGACCGTCACGGCTCGCCGTTCGAGCACAACTCGATGACCTTCTACGTGCAGGCGCCCATTTTCGTCTTCCGCGAGTTCATGCGGCACCGCATCGCCTCCTACAACGAGGAATCGGGCCGCTACCGCGAGCTGAACCCGGTCTTCTACCTGCCCGCCGCCACGCGCAACCTGGTGCAGGTCGGCAAGCCCGGCGCCTACGACTTCCTGCCCGGCACCGCCGAGCAGTCCGCGCTGGTCGACCAGCTGACCCGCGAGGCGTCCGCGCACGCCTACGCGTCGTACCAACGGATGCTCGAGGCCGGCGTCGCCCGCGAAGTCGCCCGCATCGTGCTGCCGCTGAACATCTTCTCCTCGATGTACGTGACCATGAACGCCCGGTCGCTGATGAACTTCCTCAGCCTGCGCACCAAGCGCGAGGGAACTCATTTCCCGTCGTTCCCGCAGCGCGAGATCGAGATGTGCGCCGAGAAGATGGAAGACCACTTCGCGGCACTCATGCCGCTCACCTACGCCGCCTTCAACAAGAACGGCCGCGTCGCCCCGTAACGCCCCGCGTAGCCCCGTAACCTCAGCCCAGCCCCGGTCCCCGCCCCTGACGAATTCGACGGAGATATTGGCTCTCCTGTCGTAACCGTGGGTTAAACCCGGCCGGGGAGTACTGGTTTGTGGCCGCCGAGGCTGAGCATGGCGAGGGCGATGAGGGCGTCGGGTGAT
>NZ_SOGU01000091.1:0-15708 GCF_004403275.1 Cryobacterium sp. TMT4-10 | reverse complement strand
CCGGCGCCACGGGAGCGGACGGCTCGGCGGCGGGCCCCGCGACGACTCCCGACCGGGAGCGCTGGCCGGGCACGAAGGCCGCAGCGGCGCCCGCGGCGTCGTCCGTGCGGGTGGCGAGCGAGGGCATCCGTGTGTGGGCCGCGGCCGGGGCGGCGGTGACGGCCTTGCGGGCGTGGCGCAGCTGCTTGGTATTGACCGGGTCGAGGCCCGCGCGCACGTCGAGGAGCCAGGTGCCGCCGATGACGTCGAGCCAGCCCCGGCCGCGGCGCTCCTTGTCCCAGAGCGGGGAGAGCAGGAGCGGCACGGCGCCCAGCACCGGGATCACGAGGGCGGCGGCCAGGAACACGGCGGCGCGCAGCACGATGCGCCGGAAGCCGGGGCGGCCGAAGCCGGCGACGCTGACCGAGCGGAGGCCGAAGATGGCCTTGCCGACGGTGATGCCTTTTCTGCCGTGCAGGATGAGCTGCACCAGCACAGAAGCAAGTACCAGCCCCTGGCTGACCCCGAACCCGACGGCGGCGGCGCCGAAGGCCGGGTGGTCCCGGAGCCAGTAAGTGGTCAGGCCCAGGGGCAGCCGGCTCCAGACCGGAACCGTGGCTAGCACGCCCGGAACGAAGAGCGCGAGCCAGATGGCGAAGTCGATGGCGAACGCGAGGGACCGGCGCATCGGCGACGCGGGGATCAGCCCGAGTGCGGCCGCGTACTCCTGGTCGGGGCGTCCGTCGGGGCGGAGCCCGACGGCATCCGTTTCGTCATTGTCGAGGGTGACGCTCACAGCTACCCCCCCGGTGCGGCTTCAGTCATCGCGGCGCTCCCACGGCCACAGCGGGCGGCCGCGTTCAGGCATCCGTGAGGCCAGGACCATCGAATAGACCAGAGTGACGATGAATCCGATAATGCCGGCGGTCGCCGCGAACGGGCCGAGCAGCACGGAGCCCGCGAAGGCGATGCTGTCGGCCGGGAGCCCGGCGTTCAGGGCGAAGAGAATGGTGCCGACGAGCACGAAAGCGGCGAACGCGGCGAACCCGGTGCCGAGGGCGTAGCCGACGGCGATGCGCTGGTTCTCGGGCCGGCTGCGGAGGCCGAGCAGGAGCATGAGGAGGAACACCACCAGCGACGCGGCGGCGGTCATGCTGGGGCCGACGAGAAGCCCGGCATTCGGGTCGGTGATGACGTCGCGGTTGGTGAGCAGGCTGATCATGCCGAAGGCGGCGACGACGAGCGCAGCGTAGAGTACCGCCGCGAAGACCGCGACGACCGTCGCATACTTCTGGTAATCCCGCATTGCTCCCCCTGCCTGCGCCTTGTGCGAGTTTAGTGGGACGGCGCGGATCGCGTGTGCGTTTTGGTGCAGACGCGCGCGGTTGCCGCGGCGTAGTCTTTCCCCTGATGGCACCGCGGTCGTTGCGGGTGCCCCTGGCCGGGCGGAGAACAAGACGTGAACCTGTTCCGTCGGGCGAAAGCCCTGCTCAGCACCGATGAACCCTCGGCCGCGACGATTACCGTCGCCCAGCCTCCGACCATCGCGCAGCCTCAGGCGCCCGACGCAGCACCGCGCCATCTGCTGGTGCCCGCGGAGGCGGCCGGCGATGCCGAGTCTGACGCGTTGCGGCACCGGGCCGCCAACGCTCTGGTCGGCAAGCACCTCAAGCGGCCCGAAC
The DNA here is from genome assembly GCF_004403275.1 of Cryobacterium sp. TMT4-10. Lineage (NCBI taxonomy): Bacteria > Bacillati > Actinomycetota > Actinomycetes > Micrococcales > Microbacteriaceae > Cryobacterium > Cryobacterium sp. TMT4-10. Next base: position 14,047 of record NZ_SOGU01000091.1, on the reverse strand, counting down.
CTGCGGCGGTCGATCCGACCCCACCGGCGCCCGCGGCCGAGCCCTCGCTCGAGTCCACGCTCACGCCCGAGCCCGAGCCCGAGTGGCGTCCCGTCGCCCTGGCCGCCAACCGCGGCAAGTTCTTCCAGAGCCCGACTCCGGTCGGCAAGGGATTCATCCTCGAGCGCGAGGAAGCCAAGGCAGTCCTGAACGATTGGTCCATTCCGTATTCCGACGTGGTGCGGCCCTACCTGACCAGCGAAGACCTGGCCGAGGATCCCCGCCAGCAGTCGGGGCGATGGATCATCGACTTCGGTCAGCGCGAACTGGACGAGGCAGGGCGCTATCCGCGCGCGCTCGAGATCGTTGAGCAACGGGTAAAACCCGAGCGCGACACGAACGCAGACGAGAGCTTCCGAACCCGCTGGTGGCTTTTCGGCCGCCCCCGACTGCCCATGCGGGCCGCGCTCGATCCGCTGAAACGCTACGCGGTGCTCGGATCACTCGGCAGACGGATGATCGTGGCGTGGGCGCATCCGTGGATCGTGGCCAGCAACTCGACCATGATCTTCGCCGGGGACGACGACTACAGCATGGGCATTCTGCTCTCGGGCGCCTACGACACCTGGGCCCGCGCCGGCACGCTGGAGGGCGACCTGCGCAACACGCCGACGGCGGCCCTGGCGACGTTCCCCTGGCCCGACCCGGTCGATGCCCGCCAGCGGGAGGCCGTCTCGACGGCCTGCGTCACGCTGTACCGGCGGCGGAGTGAGCTCTGCCGGGAACGCGAGGTCGGCCTAACCAGGCTGTACAGCCTGGGCTGGCCCGAGGCCAACCCGGATCTCGCGAAGTTGCACCGACGCCTCGACGAAGCGGTGGCCGACGCCTATGGCTGGGATCCGTCGATCGCGGCCGACCAGGCTCGGATTCTGGAGCGCCTGCTGGAGCTGAATCGCGAAGTGGCGGAGGGGCGACGCCCCTACTCGCCCTTCCCCGCGGCCGGCTGACACGGCCTTTTAAAAGCGTGCGGCGCTCCCCCTGACGGTGGAGCGCCGCACACTGCGAGGCCTGAGTTAGTTGGAGCGGATGCCCTGCGGTCCCTCGGCGAGAACGCGGTCGTACTCTGCCTTGGTGGCGGCGTTGCGGGTGGTGACACTGCGGCCGTTACGGGCGATCCAGGCGCCGGCCCAGATCGGCACCTCGCGGGCGACTACGGCGGCGGCGATGGCGCCCGGGTTCAGCCACTGCTGGCTGATGAAGCGCGCGGCCTCGTCGGGGGTGAAGAGCCAGGCCTGCACGCTCAGCAGCGCTGCGCCGATGTAGGAGAAGTAGACGACGACGGCCACGAGGAAACCGAAGAGCACGTAGGCCCACCAGCCGCCGCGGTTGACCAGCAGCACCAGCAGCGCGAAGGCCACGAAGAAGAAGATGACCGGAACGTAGAAGATGGGCAGCACGATGAAGTCGGTGAACTTCGCGGCGGTGTCGGAGAGGGAAAGGCTGCCGATGCCGGACAGTGCGAACGCGATCAGCGAGTACAGCACGGCGAAGATGCCGGTGGAGAGCAGCGCGATCAACAGGCCGACGCCGCGGTTGCTCTTGTATTTCGGGGGCGTAGGAGCCTGGATGTAGACGGGCGGCGTAACGGTCGTGTTCGCGGGCGCGTAAGTCGCGTTGGCGGTCTCGCTCCGGTTCGCGACCGGCTCGAGCCGCTGGGTCTCGGCGGTGGTGTTGGCCGCCGGGGCCACCGTGGCGGCGGGCACGTAGGCGTCGCGCTTGTCGGCTTCGCGCTTCTCGGCGTCGTTGAGCTCGTTCGGCTCGCGGGCATCCTGTGCTGCGGGGGCGTCGTAGGAGATCGGCTCGCCAACGGGCCGTGCGGGGAAGGATGCTGTCGGCTCGGCAGAGTCGGAGTAGTCGGCCGACCCGGCGTGGGAGCCGGTGCCGGTGTAGTCCGGGGCATCCGTTCGCTCGGTGTGGTCGGTGTGATCGACCGAGTCAGGCTCGTGGTCGGGCTTGCGGTTGCCCTCAGGGGACGTTGTGTCGCTCATGGTGCGCTCCTAGTGGTTGGCCGTGTCGATCAGCCACTACCTTAGCAATGCGGGTCCCCCGGTTGAGGGAGGCTCGACCGATGGACAATATTTTCAGGCCGGCCTACCCGGCGGGAGTCGGAGTGGCTGTGGCCGGGTTCAGAAGCACGTAGACGTAAGCGGAAATCTTGGCGGTCGAAATCTCCGGTGACACGGTCGTCGTCTCAATCGAAGTCACGAGTGCCAACCGCTTGCCCGTCTGGAGTCCGTCCGTGAAGTCCAGCAGCTTGGAATAGTTCCCCTCGACCGAGACCGTGATGGGCACGGCAACAAAATTGTTTGCGGTGATTCCGGGCGGTGCCACGGGAAGCGCCGCGCCGACGACCGTGGCGCCGGCCGCAGTCGCGGGGTCGGCTGCCGGGGCGGCTGTTCCGTCAGCCGGGGCGGCCGTGGGCGCCGGAGTCGAAGCGTCGGAAGGAGTCGCCGCTGCCACCGGGGCCGCACCCTCGGGAGCGTACGGTTCGGCATCGCCGACGGAGAAGTCCGTCAGCGTGACCTCATTTTGGCGGCTCAGGGTATCGAGCTGGCTGAGGAACGCGGGGATTTCGGGACCGCTGGGCACGGCCTCACGAATTGCCGTGAGGTCCTTCTTGAGATCCCCGATGCTCTCGAACTGTTTCTTCAACTCGACAAGTTGCAGACCGGCAGCCTTGTTCTGCTCTTCAACAGCAACACGATCCGTATTAGCCACGCTCGCGGCAGTCAGGTTCGGGGAGATGCCCACCAGCCAACCGAGCACGAGTGTCACACCGATGAGCACAACAGCGCCGAGTACCCACAGGCGGTTCCGATCCACGGTTACTTCTCCTTAACGTCGGCGAAGCGCTGTGAGTACGCCCCGTCATTGATGTGCAGGACAAGGTTCACCTGGTAAGTTCCCAAATCCGTCTGAGTGATTGTCCCTGGCGTTCCGTCCGCATAGCCAGGTAACTCCTTCAGACCCTTGAGCCACACCGGAGCTTCGGGCAGATTCGTGCTGGTGAGATCGAGAGTGAGAGTCGCCACTCTGGCGCCCTGCAGTGGAACCGTCGCTTGGTCGTACAGCGCCAGCGGGGATGCTGCTTCGACCGTTACGGCATCGATGGACACGTCGGTCGGGAGAATGGCCCTGACCTTGCCGAGGTAGTCCTTCCAATCGATCTCTGTAGAAGCGCCGAGCTGCCGTGCGGAGAGGGCGAGGTCGACCTCATCCTGAACGTTCCGCGCTTCGACGTACTTTGACTGTTCGGCGAGCAGGTCGATGGTGTGTGCCTGGGCGCTGGCCAGTTTTTCCTGGCTCTGCATCGCGAGCCAGGATGAGCCGGCCACTCCCAGTAACGCAAGAATGACTACGCCAACGACGGATACCCCGAGGTTTCGCCGCATGGCTTTGCCTCGTCGTCCTGCTGCTACTTCGGGCGGGAGAAGGTGTACGCGCGGCTCGGCTCCCAGAACCAGTTCGTCCGAGACGGATGCCCGGCTCATTCCTGGCTCCCCAGTGCGAGCCCCAGGGCCACAGAGAACGCTCCCCGAGTCTGCTGCAGGTCTTCCGCACGCACGCCTTTGCCTAGAACAACCGCCGTGCTCGGGTCCGCAGAGTACACCGGCATGCGGGTCAATTCGCCCAACGCTTTGGCGAAGCCCGTCAATTGGGCACCGCCGCCGGTCAGTACAATCCGGGTGACGGGGAGGTTCTGTCGCGTATTGACGAAGTAGTTGACAGTGTTTCGGAGGCTGTTCAACAACTCGTTTGTCACCTCTGAAATGATCGTGGCCGCTCCTTGATTCTCAGGCGTTGGCACGGAGTCCAGCGACTGCGTTCGTTTCAATGCTTCTGCCTCCTCCGTCGTGATCCCCAGGCGAAGAGCCAGCGCCTGGGTCAGGTCCCCTCCGCCGGCCGGAATAAGACGCACGAACTGCGGGACGCCGGCCCGGGTCACGACAACCGTTGTCGTTGCCACGCCAACGTCGATCTGAACCACTGCGTCCTCGGTTTTCGCGCCTCGATAGATGACTCGGCTCAACGCGAACGGGATGAGGTCGACTTCAACCGGGTTCAGGCCCGCCAACTGCACCGCCTTCACGTTGCCTTGAACGGCATCCTTGACAGCGGCAATCAACAATCCATTGATCTCCGGACCGTTCTCACCCTCGGTTTCGGAGATCGGGTAGAAATCGAGCAGAGCGTCGGCCACGGGCACCGACAGCATGTCTTGCACCTGGAAAGGCAGTGATTCGCGGATGCGCTTGATCGACATTTTGGGAACGGTCAGGTCGCGGGCCAGCACTCTGTGATTGCCCATGCCGAGCACGACGTTCTTGCTCTTGAATCCGCCAGACGACCATAGACTCTTGATGGCGGCCGCCACGGTGTTGGGTTCGACGACCTCACCGCGGTTGACTGCCCCCTCCGGCAGCCCCACCTCGTGGTAGCGCACCAAGGTCGGTTTCAGGCTGCCCGCATCGCTCACCTCGACGGCCCTCAGACCGGCTGTGCCGATGTCGATTCCTACGACATTCGCCGTCATTGCGTCTCCTTCGAAGACCGTGTCATGATGCCAAACCAAAGAGTGAGAGATAACCGTTGGCTATCTGATCACCATAGAAGATCCCAAGCCAGGCTCCCGCCAACATCCAGGGCCCAAACGGGATGCCGCTCTTTCGGGTCGCCTTGCGGGTGACGACGAGACCGATCGCGAACAAACCTCCCAGCAGAAAAGCGGCAAAGCCGCCCACCGCAAGCTCTCCCCAACCGAGCCATCCCAGATAGAGACCGAGAACCCCCGCAAGTTTCACGTCCCCCAGCCCCATACCGGCCGGGTAGGCCAGTGCCAGCAGCAGGTAGACGCCAAAAAGCGCCGCCCCCCCGGCTAAGGCACCAAAAAGTCGGGCTGGCTCACCAGACAGCAGCGCCGCAACAATGAGCAGAATGGCGGCGACCGGGTAGGCCGGCAGAACAATGCGATTTGGCAGAGTCTGGGTATCCAGGTCGATCATCGCAAGCGAAACGCTGACGGCCGCAAGGTAGAGAAAAGCGACCAACGTGACCAGCTGTCCGGCCACTAACTTTCCGGTGGTCGAGCCGAACCCGGAGGTCGAAACGCCAAACAGCATCCACGCGGCCACGCAAGCGAAGAAAACAGCCGTGCCGAGCTCGACTAGCGGGTATCGAGCCGAGATGGGTACCTGACAATCACGGCATCGACCGCGCAGAACCAGCCAGGAGAGAACGGGAACGTTGTCCCACGCGCGAATCCGCGCCCCACATCGACCACAAGCGCTCGCCGGCGACACGATTGACCGTCCCGCCGGGACACGGAAGATGACAACGTTTAAGAACGAGCCGATCAGGGAGCCAAATAATCCCGTGCCGGTGACGAACAGGCTAACCACTCGTTACCAAGTCCCGAAGGCTCGTGCGGACGCCGAGGTGCGCGGGGACCGGAGGGACGTACGGGGTTCCAGAGAGGTTGACGCCGGGTACTCCAACGGGGACGAAGGTGAGCTTTGCCTGCTGGCCGAACCCAACCTCACCGCCGTAGATCTGCCCGCGCCAACCGTCGCGGTCGCTGTAGAACTTGCAGGGTGTGTAGGCCATGACGGAGACTTCTGGCGCGATGTCCGTTTCACTGCTCATTGTGATGTCGCCAGAAGGGGCAACGCAGGTCGGCAGGCCGTCCGCGCTGTTGCTGTCTGGTACGTAGAGCCACAGCCTGCGTGCAGTCGTGTCACTGGACAGGACCTTCAACTTGGTGAAGGCGAACCTGTTTGAAACAAAGGCGACGTTGACTTTCAACGTCAGCGTCTTGACGTTGGAGTCGGTCGAGAGGCCGGCCGCACCACACTTGGTCAGCGTGTTGACCACGGTGGGAACAGTGAGAGCCGACAAAGCGGTCCAGGAAGGATCCACCCCACTTATCACGCATGGTCCGTTCCACACAAGTTCCTGGAATCCCTGTGCCGCCCAGGATGTCGAGGAGAAAGGCGTTGGGTATGGGATTTCACTCCAGTTGGGAACCAAGGGCACCGGCGGCGGGACAAGTCCAGTGACGTGTTGAGTTTTTGCACCGACAATCGTGCCTGCATTGGCGATTGTTCCACTGGACTGCACAAAGCCATCGACCTTGGAGTTGTTCGCCACCGTTGCGACGCTCGTGGCTGTACCGGCAACAGTGACATTTCCTTTGACCTCGGAGCCCGGGCTGCTCGTGACGCTCACGCTTCCGTTCGAAAGGATGCTTCCGTTCACGGTCGCACCGTTCGCGATCGCGATCGCGTTGGATCCTGCGGCGACTCCCTGGCCAGCGGCGATGATGTCGCCTTGAACGAGACTTGCACCGCCATTCAATGTCACGTACTTGGAAACGTGGATGGTGCCGGACACGGTGCAATTGTCCAGGGCCGCATAACCATTGCCCAGGATGAGATTTCCCGCGATCTTGGCTCCGTTCGTGCAGATCGCGTTGCCGTTCTTGATCTGGACGTCAGCCGCGACGTTGTTGACCGAGGAGTCGAGGGTGAAATTCTTGAGCACACCCGTAATGGTGTGGGCGTAAACCGCAGAACCAATAGTCGGAATTGTGACCTCGGCGGGGATGTAAGTGTAGACAGCCTCGACCACGTTGTCGTCGCCTGCCGATGCACCTCCGACCCCGTTCGCCTGCGCGAAGCCGGTGGAAATGATCTTCACCTGTGTAGACGCACTAGTGGGGCAGCCGGTGACCCATCCAGTTCCAGGGTCGATCTGAACCTTCGCGGAGAATTTGGGCACAGCTCCCGAAACGGAGGCGTACAGCCCATTGCGTGTGCCGCAACTTTCTGGTCCTGTCGCGGTCTGAAGGCCGACTGCCGTTACGTCAATGCCAGCTTCTGCCGCAGCGCGGGACTGGACCGAAGCTCGCGAGGAGCTCGTGGCACCTAGCCCGTTCAGCGTCGCCGCCGTTACCGTGAGCGCGATGAGCGCGGTAACAGCCATGACGCCAATGACAGCCAACAACGTGCTGCCCTGCTCATCGGACGATGGCGGCCTAGATTTGAAGGTCAAACGTCTCATAGGCATGTCGGCGCACTCTCCTCTACTGCAGGGACTGGTTGACGACTCAATGCAGAAGTCTTGATGAGTACGGATCTACCTCCGTTGTCTCGCACTTGAATTGCGAGATCGAGCTGTCGGCCCGTGAGAGTGAAAATGGTCGTTCCGGTGGTCGGTTGGATCCCACTAGCCAGCAGGGTCCACGTTGCCACATCGGCCGGTTCCGGCGCGGGAATCGTCGTTCCTGAAGTCGTGAATCGCACCTCGCCGTTACCGAAGTACCACGCCTGACAACGCCAAACGGGATCGGCGCCAGCGCCAACGGTTCGCGTCTTCAGGAGTTGTGTGCCTGCGGAGGGGACGATCAGTTGCATGGAACTTGCGTTTCGAATTCCCTGGGTGACGGACTTGGAGACCAATTGGCCGCTATTACTGGCCTGCGAGGACTTCCGCACAGTGCCCTGCGCGGTGAGCGAGGTGATCAGGAGGCTACCAACAATAAACAGGACGGCGATCGAGAGCAGGCAGTAAATCAGCAATTCGATCAGACTCACACCGCTCTCGCTTCCCCTCGGGTCGTCGCGATCGGCCCTCATGGCGTTGCTTTCTCGACGTAAACGAGAGTAGTCGCCTCAGCCATTACCTTGGCGTTACCTGATTTGGTGACCCAAGCCTTGACGCTGACCACTCCGGGATACGCACCGGGACAAGCGCCGACCAAACGGTACGGCTGAAATACTGTGCCTCCGGGCAAGCCAGAGGTAGCGACGGGCGCGTCATCGAACGCACTCACTGCGGCGCAGTTCGGGGCCACTGCGCGAACCGCATCGAGTTGTTGACTCACTAGCTGGCTCGCGGAGGCAATGGTGGAGCTCAGAACCGTGGTTTTCATTGCGGTGATCAGAAGGGGCAGGAATGCAATAGTCAATAGCGAGAGTAGGAACATTGAGACGACGATCTCGATCAGTCCGAAGCCGCGCTCTTGGCGGTCGTAGCGCCTAGACTGCGAGGCCTGAAATATCATCACGTTAGAGGTCCGGTCTGCCAAGTGGTGCCGAGGGGTGAAAATACTGAACGGGGCGCCGCATCAAGCGGCGCCCCCCTCAGTTGGATCCAGGGAGTGAAGCTACTAGCAGGTAGCGCCCTTGCCGACACCGGCGCTGTCGGAGATGTGGTAGGTGGCTGAGCCGGTGGTCGTGCTCTTTCCGATAATGCAGAAAGCGGTAGCAGAGGTGGTGGGCGCGGTCCCCACCCACGTGACGGAGGCGGTGTTGTCGCTCTTCTTGAAACCGTACTTCTCCAGGCCTGTTCCAGCAGTGCTGTCAAAGGTCGGTGCGACCGTGGCACCGTCCGTGAAGTAGGACACGATGGCGATCTTCGCGGTGGCGAGGTCAGACTTCACGCCGCCGTCCTTGGCCGACTCCTGCTGGCCGAGGAAGATCGGAATGGCAATGGCGGCAAGGATGCCGATGATGATGACGACGACGAGAAGTTCGATGAGCGTGAAGCCTTTTTCCTTCTGGCCAAGTTCTGAACGCTTGCGGGCAAGCGCTCCCGTGATGTTGCGAATCATGTGGGGGTCCTTTGCTGGGGGTGTGCTGGGAAGGCTTTTGCGTTGCCTGATCTGAGCTTATGGGTCACGCGACCTTGTGGTATCCCGCATTCAGGGGTAAGGCCCCTGAAATCCGCCCCCAGTACGGGGGGCTACTTGATGTATTCGAAGATGCTGAACATAGGCATGTAGAGCGCGACGATCATACCGCCGATGACAACACCGATGAATGCGATCATCAGGGGTTCGATCAATGCCGTGAGTTGCTCAGCGGTCGCCTGCACCTCTTGGTCATAGAAGTCGGCAATCTTGCCCAGCATTTGTTCAAGGGCTCCGGCGTCCTCACCCACTGCGATCATCTGAGTAACCATGGCTGGGAAAACCGGCTCAAGGCTTAGCGGCCCCGCGATCGACTTGCCTTGACGCACCGACTCCTGGACCTTGTGGAGGGCTGACTCGACGACCCAATTCCCAGACGTCTCACCAACGATGCTCAGTGATTGAAGGATGGGCACGCCGGCCCCGATCATCGTTGAGAAGTTGCGACTGAAACGGGCGATGGCGAGCTTAGTCATCAGTTGCCCGAAGACGGGGAGTTTGAGTTTAACCGGGTCGACGACCTTACGCACGGGCTCAGTGTTCTTGTTCTTCTTCCACCAAATACTGAACGCGATCCCAACGATCACAAGCACTGGAAGGAGCCAGACCATCGCCTTAGAAAGTACGACGAGAACCATCGTGGGCGCGGGGAGCTGCCCGCCGAATCCAGCGAACATCTTCTCGAAGACTGGAACGATGAAGGTGAGCATGCCGATCACGGCGACAACGGCCATGATGAGCACAATTGTGGGGTAAGCCATCGCTGACTTGATAGTGTCGCGCAACTTCACTTCATTCTCGAAGTTGCCGGCCACCGAGTTGAGCGACTTCTCGAGGAAGCCACCGGTCTCACCCGCTCTGACCAGATTGATCATGATGGGCGGGAAGACGATGGCGTGCTTCTCCATCGCCTCCGATAGGGAAACTCCTGTCTCCACGTCGGTACGGATCTTCGCAAGTATCTTGGCAAGTTCCTTGTTCTCGGTTTGCTCGGACAGGATATTTAAGGTGCGCAGGAGCGATAAACCGGCCGACGTCATCGTCGCCATCTGGCGGCTCATGATTGCCAAATCCTTGAGACCGATGCTCTTGCTCAGCCCGGGAATTCGAATCTCGGTGCTGAGCCCGGTTCCGTCCGGTGCCTCGGCGACCGAGATGGGCGAAAGCCCCATGGTGCTAAGCCGCGACATAGCGGCGGTCTCAGATGTGGCATCCAGGCGACCCTTTACGGCTTTGCCGGCAGCGTTGCGCGCCCTATAGGCGTAGGCCTGAGTTGTTGCCACTTAGTGTCCTCTGGATGAGTACGAGTCGCCGAAGTCGATTCCACCAGCCGACATGCCTCGACCGCTGGCCTCTGTCGGGTCCACTCGGCGAATCAGCTGGTTCAGCCCCTCTAGGTCCTGCGCCTTTTCCTCAGCCGACTCGCGGGTGATGAGGCCCGCGTCCACGAGCTCGGCGAGGTGCTGGTCCATGGTGTGCATGCCGAGGGCGCGGCCGGCCTGCATCGCGGACGCTACCTGGTAGGTCTTGCCCTCGCGAATGAGGTTCGCGACCGCCGAGGTTGTAACCAAGACCTCGGTGGCGACGACGCGGCCACCGCCCACCTTCTTGACCAGGGTCTGACACACCACGCCTTGCAGGGTCGCGGCCAGCTGCGCGCGCACCTGGCCCTGCTGGTGTGGGGGGAACACGTCGATGACACGGTCGATGGTCTGGGCCGCCGACTGCGTGTGCAGGGTAGCGAAGACGAGGTGGCCGGTCTCTGCAGCGGTGAGTGCCACAGAGATGGTCTCCAGGTCGCGCAGCTCGCCGATCAGGATCACGTCGGGGTCCTGCCGCAGCACGTGCTTGAGCGCCGAGGCGAAGCTCTTCGTGTCGTGACCGACCTCGCGCTGATTCACCAGCGATTTCTGGTGCTTGTGCAGGAACTCGATCGGGTCTTCCACGGTGACGATGTGGTCGGCGCGGGTGCGGTTCACCAGGTCGATCAGTGCGGCCAGCGTGGTGGACTTACCCGAACCCGTCGGGCCGGTGACGAGTACGAGACCACGGGGAAGCTTGGCGAACTGCCCGACGGTCTCGGGGATTCCAAGCTCCTTCAGCGGCTTGATCTCGCGCGGGATCAGACGGAACGCGCCGCCGATGGAGTTGCGCTGGTAGTAGTAGTTGACGCGGAAGCGCGCGCCGCCTGCGGTGTAGGCGAAGTCGAGTTCGAGCTCTTCCTCGAACTGCGCCCGCTGCTTTGGCGACAGGATGCTGTAGAGCGCCGAGGTGACCTTGTCACCCATCCATTTGCTTGAGCCCTCGATCGGCCGAAGGCCACCATCGACACGGATGCTGGGGGGCGCGCCGACTGTGATGTGCAGGTCGGAGGCGTTGAGGTCGAGAACCTCGGCCAGAGCGTTGAGCAGGTCAAGGTCGGAGACGTTGTTGTCGATCGTTCTGGTGCGCACCCGACGCCCGCTGTCTTCGACCGGTCCGGCCGACGGTTCGACCGAACGAACAGCGGTGTCGACCGGCTGCGCCATTTCACCAAACTCACGCTCGGTGGTCGCGACGTCGGCTGGTACGGCGGCGGGTGCGGCTCCACGCCGGTCGGGATCGCCGAGACTCCAGCTGCCGTCGACGGCGCCCTGCGGCGTCACCGGGATTTCGTAAATGGGCTGGCTCATGCAGATATCCCCTTTTGCACTATGCGACCACTCGCAAGATTTCTTCGATCGATGTCAAACCCATTTGAGCCTTGGCCCAGCCGTCTTCGCGGAGCGTGATCATGCCCTGTTCGCGCGCCACCCGGCCGATTTCGGCGCTGGACGCATGGGCGACGGCGAGGTGCTCGATCTCCTCGGTCACCGTCATCACCTCGTGCACGGCCAGCCGGCCGCGGTAACCGGTCTTCGAGCAGTGGGAGCAACCGACAGCCTCGTAGATCGTGGGCAACGGCCGATCCGGGTCGAACGAGAACCGCAACCGGGTCAGGTATTCCGCGGTCAGCGCGGACGGCCTCTTGCACTTGTCGCAGAGGCGTCGCGCCAGCCGCTGGGCGACCACGCAGTCCAGGGCGGAGCCCACCAGGAACGGCTCGATCCCCATCTCCGTCAGGCGCGTGATCGCGCTGGGCGCGTCGTTGGTGTGCAGGGTGGACAGCACGAGGTGGCCGGTCAGCGACGCCTCGATGGCGATCTGCGCGGTCTCGTGGTCGCGGATCTCACCCAGCAGAACAACATCCGGGTCGCTTCGCAGAATTGACCGCAGCGCACTCGCGAACGTGAGGCCCGCCTTGGGGTTCACCTGCACCTGGTTGATGCCCGCCATGCGGTACTCCACCGGGTCTTCGACCGTGATCACGTTGATCTCGGGGCGGGCGACCGCGCCGAGGGTCGTGTACAGCGTGGTGGACTTGCCCGAGCCGGTCGGGCCCGTGATCAGAATCATGCCGTAGGGCTTGGAATAGGAGGTCTTGTAGGCCTCGAAGTTGTATTCGAGCAGGGCCAGCGCGCGCACATCGAGGGTCGTGCTCGAGTTGTCGAGAATACGCATGACGACCTTCTCGCCCCACACCGTGGGGAGGGTCGCCACGCGCAGGTCGATCTGGCGGCCGGCGTGACGCACGGTCATGCGGCCGTCCTGCGGTTTGCGCCGCTCGGCGATGTCGATATCGCTCATGATCTTGAGCCGGGAGATGACGCCGGCCTGAATGCTCTTGGGCGCGGTCTGCATCTCGTGCAGCACACCGTCGATGCGGTAGCGCACCCGCAGGCTGTGCTCGCCGGGCTCGATGTGGATGTCCGAGGCGAGGTCCTGGATGGCCTGGCTGACCAGCAGGTTCACGAACCGCACGATCGGGGCGTCGTCGTCGATCGAATCCGAGACGCCGAACGAGGAACTCTCGGTGGCCGCGTTCTCTTCTTCGAGGGTGGAGGTCAGGTCGCTGAGCTCGTCGTCGGCACGGTGGTAGCGGGTGATGGCGGCGAGCAGGTCGCTGCGCTCGGCGACGACCTGGGTGACGCGCATCCGTGAGGCTTCGCGCACGTCGTCGACGGCGAAGACGTTGCCGGGATCGACCATCGCGAGGATCAGACGGCCGTCGTCGACGGCGATCGGGATGACTTCGTGGCGCTTGCAGACGGCAACAGGCACGAGGGCCACGGCCAGTCGGTCGACCGGATAGTCGGCCAGCTCGACGAACGGCAGGTTCGCCTGCTGGGCTCGGGCCCGGGCGAACTGAACCTCGGTGATGACTCCCCTTGCGACGAGGGCGCGCACCGCACTCTCGTCGGCGGGATCGCCGGCCATGAGGTGGTCGAGCTCTTCGATCGGGAGTAGGCCGTGCAGGATCAGGATCTCGGTGAGGCTTGCCACTCGATCCTCTCGAACAGGCTCAGGTATATAGGGATAACGCTATCGCCGGGCCGGCGGTCGGGCCAGACCCACTTTGAGGGGGTAGCGGCACGAAAAACGGCTCGTTCTAGTGATCCTACCGGCCCGATTGCGCCTGATTGCGCCTGGCGGCCTTGGCCGTATACAGCGCGCCGTCGGCCGCGGCGATCAGGGCGTCGCTGGAGCGGCCGTCCGCCGGGAAAGTGGCGACGCCGAACGATGACGTGACGCGGATGCGGCCGTCCCCGTGCTCCACGGTCAACTTCGCCAGGGCGCTCCGCAGCTGTTCGGCGCGTTCCAGGGCGCCCTCGCTGGCCAGGCCGAGGAGCACCATCAGAAAATCCTCAGCAACGTAGCGGTAGAAGATATCGCTGGCCCGGGCATGCTGTTTCATCAGCTCGCCGAAGGCCCGCAGCACCTCGTCCCCGGCCTGGTGCCCGTAGCGGTCGTTCACCCTTTTGAAGTGATCGAGATCGCACATGATCACACTGACGGGCTCGCCCGAGCGCTCGGCCAGCGTGAGTTCGCGGGCGAAGGAGGCGTCGAGGAAGCGCCGGTTGTAGAGGCCGGTCAGCGAATCGTGAGTCGACTCCTCGCGGAGCTGCTCCTGCAGCACTAGGATTTCGCGCTCGGCCGCGGCCCGGGTGGAGATATCGAGCACCATACTGATCAGCATCCGTCTGCCGCCGACCTGCATCACCTTGCTGTGGCACTCCGCGTCGAGCACCTCGCCGTTCTTGCGCAGCCCACGGAACACGAAGTCGGTGCGGTCGATCGCCCCGGTCAGCCGCCGACGGAGATTGTCTGCGACGAACTCACGATCGTTTGGAACGGTGAGCTCTAGATGAGTGAGTCCTAATCGATTGTCGGTAGCGGTACACGTCTAGTCAGATCGGACTGGCCCGGCGTGGACGCTGTTAATCGAAGGCGGAGGGTGTT